>CAYTMB010000045.1:0-12441 GCA_964438465.1 uncultured Rhodovulum sp.
GCGGCGTGGTTGGCCGAGCAGTGCATCGGCATCACGCCCTTCTCGGGCAGCAGGTAGTTGAGGATGGTGAACACCGACTTCTTGTTCTCGCCAGCATAGGCGGTGCCGCCGATCAGCACCAGCTTCTGCTCGAAGGAGATCGCGATCACCGTCTCGGAGCGCACGCCGTGGCGGGCCGGATCGGCCTTGAAGCTCGGGCAGTTGAGGATGGTGAAGCCGGGGACGAAATCCGCCAGCTCGGCGCGGTCGGGGCGGCGCAGCAGGTGGCGGATGAACAGGCCGTGCCAGGCCAGTTCGGTGATGACCCGGACGTCGAGCCGGTGCGCGGGGTCGGCGCCGGCGTAGAGGTCCTGGACGAAAAGCTCGCCGCCCCTGACATGCGCGCGCATGTCGGCGTGCAGCCGTTCGAAGTTCTCCGGCGCGAGCGGGGCGTTGTTCTCCCACCAGATCGCGGCCTCGACGCCGGGCTCGCGGACGACGAACTTGTCCCTGGGGCTGCGGCCGGTGTGCCTGCCGGTGGTCACCAGCAGCGCGCCGCCGTTGCCGAGCACGCCCTCGCCCGCCGCGACGGCGGCCTGGACCAGCGCGGGCTCGGTCAGGTTGTAGTGGACGATCCCGACGCCGGGCAGGCCGGTGGTTTCCAGAGTGATGCGGGGGTTCACCGAGCCAGTCGTCGTCATCTGTGTCGCACTCCTTCTCGCGGCCGGCGGCCGAACCAGTTACATCTTGCGGCGATGCCCCGCCGGCCAGTCGTGTTCGCAGGCGCGAACGGGTGGCCGATGGCTGGTTATACCACGCCGGTCCGGGGCCGAATCGTCTAGATGGCGTTAACGTCGCGATGTTGACATAAAATTGCCGCCAGACCTGTCCTTCGATGTTGGGTTCCATGTTCGGTTGTTTTCGCATCGCAACAAACTGTCGCGCCCGCCCGCCGCGGCGGTCGCGGCGCGGGCGGTGAGTCGCGTGGACGCGCCGCTGATCCTGCACGCCTCGGCGGTGGCGGTCGCGGGGCGCGCGGCGCTGATCCTCGGCGGCTCCGGCGCGGGCAAGTCCGGGCTGGCGCTGGAGATGATGGCGCTGGGCGCGCGGCTGGTGGCCGACGACCGGGTGGTGCTGGCGCGGCGCGGCGCGGCGCTGGTCGCCAGCGCCCCGCCGGCGCTGCGCGGCCTGATCGAGGCGCGGGGGCTCGGGCTGCTGCGCGCCGAGCCGCTGGCGGCGGCGCCGGTGGCGCTGGCGGTCGATCTCGACGTCGCAGCCGCGGCACGGATGCCACATCTGCGTGAAATCACCTATCTCGGCGTGGAAATTGAATTGATATCGGTCAAGGGCGTGCCAACCTTGGCTGCAGCATTGATCCAGATGCTGCAGTGCGGGCGCGCAGGCTGAGGCATGCGTCCGGGCGGCGAAAGCGAGCAGGCGTGGATGCGGCCAATGGCCCCGGGGCGGGGCAGGACATAGTCGTCGTGACCGGACCGGCCGGCGCCGGACGCACGACCGCGATCCGGGCGCTCGAGGATTTCGGCTTCGAGGCGATCGACAACCTGCCGCTGTCGCTGATGCCACGGCTGGTCGCCGGGCCGCCGATGGCGCAGCCGCTGGTGGTCGGCGTCGATCCGCGCAACCGCGACTTCGCGGTCGATGCGCTGACCGCCTTCATCGACGAGAGCGGCGCGCGGCCCGGCTGCCGGCCGGTGCTGGTGTTCATCGACTGCGCGCCGTCGGTGCTGGTCGCGCGCTACAGCGAGACGCGGCGCCGGCATCCGTCCAGCCCGCACGACTCGCCGATGGTCGGCATCGAGCGCGAGATGGCGCTGCTGGCGCCGCTGCGCGAGCGCGCGGACGTGCTGATCGACACCAGCGCGCTGACCGTGCACGAGCTGCGCGCCGAACTGGCGCGCTGGTTCGCGCCGAAGGACGCCGCCGCCGGGCTGGCGGTGACGCTGATGTCGTTCTCCTATGCGCGCGGGCTGCCGGGCGGGGCCGACATGGTCATCGACTGCCGGTTCCTGCGCAATCCGCACTGGGACGTCGATCTGCGCGCGCGCGACGGCCGCGACCCCGAGGTCGCCGCCTATGTCGCGGCGGACGCCGGCTATGGCGTGTTCTACGACCGGCTGGCGGGGTTGCTCGGGTTCCTGCTGCCGGCCTATCGCGCCGAAGGAAAGTCGTATTTCACCGTGGCCCTGGGCTGCACCGGGGGCAAGCACCGGTCGGTCTCGGTAGTGGAATCATTGGCGAAAACGCTTGCGCAGACCGGATGGCAGGTATCTATTCGTCATAGGGACTTGGAGCGGATGGGGACGGCCTCGGTCTTTGTACAGAGAGCGGGCGGGGTGTGATAGGAATAGTCATAGTCGCGCATGGTGGCCTCGCGCGGGAATACCTGGCCGCGATGGAGCACATCGTCGGCCGCCACCCCGGCACGATGGCGGTCGCCATCGGCGCCGATGACGACTGCCACGCCAAGCAGGACGAGATCGATGCGGCGATCCGCGCGGTGGACGAGGGCGAGGGCGTGGTGGTGGTCACCGACATGTTCGGCGGCACGCCGTCGAACCTCGCGATGGAGGCCTGTCGCGAATCCCAGCGCATGGTGATCTACGGCGCGAACCTGCCGCTGCTGGTCAAGCTCGCGAAGGCGCGGCGGCTGCCGCTGCGCGAGGCGGTCGCGATCGCCTTGACCGCCGGGCGCAAATACATCAATTCCGTGGATGGGTTCGGGCCTGATCGCCTGCCGATCGCGCTCTGACCCTGGATGCATCCTCCGGGATGCCTGGCCGCAACGACCCGGCGGGAGACGGATGAACTTCGTCCTGGAAATCGTCAACGACAAGGGCCTGCACGCGCGCGCCTCGGCGAAGTTCGTCGAGACCGTCGAGCGGTTCGACGCCTGCGCCCATGTCAGCCGCGACGGCATGGAGGTCTCGGGCGATTCGATCATGGGGCTGATGATGCTGGCCGCCGCCAAGGGCACCTCGATCGCGGTGCGGGTCGAAGGCGCCGACGCGGCGCCGCTGGCGGATGCGCTGCGCAGCCTGGTGTCGGGGCGGTTCGGCGAGCCGAGCTGACCCCGCGCGGAGCGTAACACGCTGTTACGCAGGTCAAGTAGCTGTTTATGAACGACAAATTCCGGGGCCGCGGCATAGCGACGCCTTGGCCGCCGCCTCGCCCGGCCTCAGCGCCGCTTCGCGACGCGGCGCTCCAGCCACCGCCGCAGATCCACCGGCGAGCCGCCGATCCCCTCGCCGTCCGCGATCCGCTGGAGCCGATGGAGCATGCGCTCGTCGGTCTTGGTCAGGGACCGCGCGGGCCAGGTCTGCTCCAGGCCCGCGACGGCGTCGATGAACCCCCCCGCCCAGGCCTCCGCTTCCGGGCCGAACAGGTCGGCCGGGAGAAACGGATCGGGATCGCCCGCGATGAAGCCGCCGGCGATGGCGTTGTGGCGCGCGATGATCGGGTCGAGCGTCGCCTGCAGTTCGTCGGCGTCGTCGCCGCCCAGGCCGGCCAGGTTGGCGAGAAGGGCCACCCAATGGGCGAAGGGCGCCATGAGCGGGGCGACCACCACCGCGGTCAGGAAACCGTCCAGGAGACGCGCCAGCGTCTCCGGCGACGCCGCGTGTTCCGCCCAGCCGGCCGCCGCGGCGTCGGGGACATCGCCCTCGTCGGGCCCCGTTTCGGCGGCGTAGGCATAGGCTTCGAGGCTGATCTCGGCGATCTCCTCCATGATCGCGATCCGCTTCAGCGGCGTCCCGTCGAGCAGCGCGAGCGCCGCGGCGACGATCGGGCGCGCCGCCTCCGATCCGGGCGGGCCGAGCGCCCAGGCCGCCTTCAGGAAGCACAGCGCCCAGGCCTCGCGCCGTCCGTCGAGATGCGCGCGGACCGCGGCGATGGCGGCCTTGTCGGATCCCGCGGCGTCGAGCCGCGCGCGGAGCGCCGCCGAATCGTCGAACCAGCTCTCGACGATCGCCTCGTCGAACATCAGGTCCGCGCTCCGCGCGAGCAGCGCCGTGCGCTGGCGCGGGGCGAGGGACGCGACCACGCCGTCGGGGTCGACCCGCAGCAGCCAGTCCCGCGCGTCCATCGGCTCCGGGCGCAGCCCGTCGAGGCCCAGCAGCTCGGCGACGTCGACCAGCCCCGACGCGGGCGGCAGGCCCTGCGCCAGACCGTCGGCCAGCGCCGCGGCGAGCGCGACGGCGACCTTGTCGAGCGACGCGGGGTGCGGCGACAGCGTGTCGAACTCCGCCAGCAGCTTGGTCAGCTCGCGGTCGCTGTCGAGGAACATGACATAGGCGTCGGTGAGGCCGAACCCCTCCTTGGTCAGCAGCATCGCCACGCGGCGGCCGACCGCGACCATGAAGGTCTGCGCGCCGACGCCGTCCGGCAGGGTGGCGAAGGCGCGCGGGGCGGCCTTGGCCGGCCGCGGGGCCGGGGCGGAGGCGAGGTTGCGGCGCCGCGCCTCGCGCAGCGCCTCGTCGAGGATGGCGCGGGCGGCGTCGGCCGGCATCCAGCTGCGCAGCATCGGCAGCCGGCGCAGCAGCACCGGATCGCACCGCCCGCCGCGGGCGCGCTGGCGCGTCGCCAGCGCCGCCGCCTCGCGCAGCGCCGGCAGCGGGTCGAGCAGGAAATAGGCGGCGACCGCGCCGCTGGCCGGCGCGTCGGTCGCGGCCAGCGCGTTCACCACCATCGCCCGCGCCTCGACCGGCGCATCGGCCATGCTCTCGCGAAAGCCCTCGTACATCGCGTGGGGATCGGCCTGGGCCTCGCGCAGCAGCCCGCGGACCATGTTCGCGAATTCCTTCGGCGACGGCGGCGTCTCGGCCGCGCTGGCGTCGAGCAGCGCCACGCGCCAGGCGATCAGGCTGTCGGGGACCTCGAGCCGGGCCTGGGCGTAGCTGATCGCCACCGCCCCGCCCGTCGCCTCGGACAGCGCGTCCGCCGCGATGCGGCGGCGCAGCGCCGCCTCGAGGGCGGCGAAGAACGGCGCGCCGTTGCCGGACGCCTTCTCCTCCTCCATCCGCGCCTCGTTGAGCAGCCCCCGGAGGACGGTCTGCGCCGCGTCCGCGTCCGCCTCCGCCTCGGGCGCGTCGAGCCGGTCGAGCAGCGCGTCGGGAACCGCGGGGTCGCGCAGCAGGCCGATCCGCGCGGCCGCGACCAGATCGACTGCGGCCGCAGGCCCGGCCTCGGCGATGGCTTCGAGAAGGGTGTCGAGGGTCATCGCCGCCGTCCCGGTCCGCAGCGCCCATGTCGCGCGCATCTCGGGAATACGGTCGTTCGCGCAGGAATTCAACGCGCCCGCGCCGCATTCAGCGCGCAAGCAGCGCGATCCAGACCGCGGCGAGCGCGAGGCAGGCGAGCGCCACCGGGACGCCGGCGCGGGCGAACTCGCCGAAGCTGATCTTCACGCCCTGGCGCGCGGACTGCTCGACGACGATGATCCCGGCGAGGCTGCCGAACACGATCAGGTTCGACGAAAACCCGGTGCCGAGCGCCAGCGCCGCCCCCAGCGCGTCGGCGTTGGCGCCGCGTTCGAGGAAGGGCGTCAGCAGCATCACCGCCGGGTTGTTGCCGACGACGTTGCTGAGGACCGAGACCACGCCGAGCAGCCACAGCGGGTCCTGCAGGTCGACGCCCGAGCCGCGCAGATCGGCGAGCAGCGCCTGCGGCAGGCCGGTGGCGGCCAGCGCCGCGTTGACGATGAACAGGCCCATCAGCATCAAGAGCAGGTCGCCGTCGACATGCCGCAGCAGGTCGCCCGAGGCGATGGTGCGGTTGACCAGCAGCAGGCTGGCGCCGCCCAGCGCGATCAGCTCGCGCGGCCAGTCGGTGAGCACGAAGGCCGCGACGACGCCCAGCGTCACGGCCGCCGCCTTGGCGGTCTCCACCCGGTTGACCGCGGCGCGCGGCGCGGCCGCGGCCGCCGCGCCCGGCGCCGGCGCGAGCCGCCAGCGGCCGCGGTAGATCAGCGCGATCACCCCCCAGACGATGGGCAGCGACAGCAGCGCCGGCAGCGCCGCCACCCGCAGGAAGCCGTTGAACGAGATGCCGAGCCCCTGCGCCGCGATCATGTTCTGCGGGCTGCCGATGATCGTGCCCGCCGAGCCGGTGTTCGCGGCGAAGCAGAAGGCGAGCAGGAACGGCACCGGGTTCAGCCCGCGCGAGAGCGTGATCGAGACCAGCAGCGGCGTCATCGCGACCACCACCACGTCGTTGGTCAGGAGCGCCGACAGGCCGCCCGCGACGCCGATCAGGATGGCGAGCAGCGCCGGCGGCGTCACCTCGAGCGAGCCCACCCGCTCCGCCGCCCAGGCGTAGAAGCCCGAGACCACGAAGGCGGCCGAGACCACCATCAGCCCGAACAGCATCCCGACGGTGCGGTAGTCGATCGCCTGCCAGGCGGCGGCGGGGGCGATGCGGCCCGAGGCCATCAGGATCATCGCGCCGACGATGGCCGCGCCGGTGCGGTCGACCTTGAAGCCCGGCAGGTGGCCGAGCCCCATCGCGAGATAGACCAGCAGGAAGACGGCGATGGTGAGGCTCACGGGCGCGCCCCCGCGCGCGCCCTCATGCCGGCGCGGCGTCGGCCCTGGCGCGCTTCTTCGCCTTGCCGCCCTCGGCCGCCGCGGCGCTGTGGTATTCGGCGCGGATCTGCGCGAGATCCACCGTCGGCTTCGGCAGCGCCATGTGCAGGCCCTCGAGCGTGTCCGCGACGATCTGCGAGACTGCGAGGTTGCGGAACCACTTGTGGTTCGACGGGATCACGAACCAGGGCGCCTGCGCGGTCGAGCATTTCGCCAGCATGTCCTCATAGGCACTGACGTAGTCGTCCCAGCGCGCGCGTTCGGTGTAGTCGCTGTCGGAGATCTTCCACTGCCGCGCCGGATCGTCAAGGCGCTGGCGGAACCGCTCCAGCTGTTCCTCGGGCGAGATGTAGAGGAAGAACTTCAGGATCGTCACCCCGCTCGCCGCAAGCAGGCCCTCGAATTCGTTGATCCGGTCGTAGCGTTTCGACCAGACCGCCTTCGGGACCAGCTTGTGCACGCGCACCACCAGCACGTCCTCGTAATGCGAGCGGTTGAACACCGCGACCTGGCCGAGCCCGGGCGCGTGCGGATGCACCCGCCAGAGGAAGTCGTGGGCGAGATCCTCCGCCGTCGGCTGCTTGAACGAGGTGACGGTGGTGCCCTGCGGATTCATCGCGGCGAGCACATGCCAGCAGGTGCCGTCCTTGCCGGCGGCGTCGATGCCCTGCAGCACGATCAGCAGCGCGTGCTTGCGCTCGCCGTACAGCAGCTCCTGATGTTTGGTGATCTTCGCCAGGGCCCTCGCCACCTCGGGCGCGGCGGCGGCCTCGCTGTCGTGCTTGCCGGTCCAGCCGGGATCGACGTGCTTGAGCTTCGGCCGGGAGCCGGGTTCGACGATCAGTTTCTTGCGATAGTCCACGACGGATCCTCCCGAGGGTCAGCGCGCGGCGGCCTGCGGCCGCAGCGGTCCGGTGACGAGCGCGGCGCTGCGCAGGCGTCCCGCGATGCGGTCGGCGTAGAGCCGTTCCGCGCCGAGCCGCACCGCGCCGAGCGCCACCATCCAGACGAGGTTGTAGGCCCAGACCAGCGCGATCGCCTGCCAGGAGATCGCCGGCACCAGCCAGCCGAAGGCGCACATCGCCACCGCGACCGCCTGCGTGGCGAGGATCGCGCCGACCAGCGGCGGGGCCGGATGCGGCGCGGTCCAGAACCAGCGCTCGGAGCGGGTGACGAACAGCAGCAGATGGCCGCCGGCGACGAGCTGGAGGAACATCATGGTCTGGAGCTGGTCGCGCCCGGTCAGGCCGAGGTCGAGCCAGGCCCAGCGCGCCGGGTCGGACAGGATCTCCATGCCGGTCATCAGCAGGCCGAACGACTGGATGATCGAGAACAGCCCGAGCGCGCCGGCGATGCTGAGCAGCCAGGGCATCTTCCAGCGGATCGGCTTGGCGCTGACCGGGGTGTTGTCGTAGGCGATGGTCATGATCGGAATGTCGTCGAGCAGCGACATGATCACGATCATCACCGCTGTCAGCGGCTGGAAGCCGAGGAAGATCGTCGACAGCACCACCAGCGCCATGATGTCGAGGGTCAGCGCCACCCGGTAGATCGTGTAGGTGGTGATCCGCCCGAAGATCCGCCGGGCCTCGTCGATGGCGCTGTTGATCACCGACAGCCCCGGCGCGGTCAGGATCAGCGCCGCGGCGCCGCGGGCGGCGTCGGTGGCGCCCGAGACGGCGGTGCCGCAGTCGGCCTGCTTCAGGGCCGGCGCGTCGTTCACCCCGTCGCCGGTCATCGCGACGATATGGCCCTCGGCCTGCAGCGCCTTGACGATGGCGTATTTGTGCTCGGGGAACACGCGGGCGAAGCCGTCGGCGTTGTTGATGATCTCGACGATGTTCGCGGGAACGTGGTCGGGATCCATGTCCTTGGGGAAGGCGTCCGCCGCGGCGATGATGTTGGTGCCCATGCCGAGCTGGCGGGCGGTCTCGATGGCGATGGCGGTGTCGTCGCCGGTGATCATCTTGACCGCGACGCCCTTGGCCACGACCGCGTCGATGGTGGCCTTGCTGTCGTCGCGCGGCGGGTCGAACATCGGCAGCACGCCGAGCACGACCCAGGTCGCGCCGGCGTCGTCCGAGCGCGCCACCGCCAGCGCCCGGCTGCCCTTGGCGGCGAGCGCGGCGACACTCGCCTTGACCTTGTCGGCGAGGTCGGCGGCGGGCTTGGCGAGGTCGAGGATCGCCTGCGGCGCGCCCTTGGCCACGGTGAAGCTCTTGCCGTCGGGGCCCGTCACGGTCGCCTCGGTGCGCTTGGTCACCGGATCGAACGGGGTGAAGCCGGTCTGCTTGTAGTCCTTCGTCCCCGCCCCGGTCAGCGCGGCGATCACCGCATCGTCGATCGGGTCGTGGTCCTCGGCGCGCGAGGCGAGCGCGCCGGCGAGGATCACCGCCTGCGGATCGGTCGCGGCGAACAGGATCGGGTCGGCGAGCTTGAGCTGGTTCTTGGTCAGCGTGCCGGTCTTGTCGGTGCAGAGGATGTCGACGCCGGCCATCTCCTCGATGGCCTCGAGCCGGCTGACGATGGCCTTCTGCTTCGACAGCGCCAGCGCGCCGAGCGCCATGGTGATCGAGAACACCGCCGGCATCGCCACCGGGATCGAGGCGACAAGCAGGATCAGCACGAATTGCAGGATCGAGAGCGCGTCCGCCATCGTCCAGGAATTGCTGACGACGATGTCGCGCCAGACCTGCACCGCGACCATCACCGCCGCCAGCGCGACCGCGAGCGCGATCAGCACGTTGCCGATCTGGAACATCGCCTTCTGCGCGTGGCTGACCGAGCCGGCGCCGGCGACGAGCTTCGCCGTTCGGCCGAAGAAGGTGTTGGCGCCGGTAGCGATGACCACGCCCTCCATCTCGCCCTGCTTCACCACCGAGCCGGAATAGGCCTCGTCGCCGACCTTCTTGGTCGCGGGCAGCGACTCGCCGGTCAGCGCCGACTGGTCGATGGCGGCGAAGGCGCCGGAGACCAGCCGCAGGTCGGCGGGCACGATGGCGCCGAGCCGGATCTTGACGATGTCGCCGGGCACGAGGTTCGCGGCCGGCGCGGTGGACCAGGCGCCAGCGCGCAGCACGGTCGCCTCGGGCGCGAGGCCCTTCTCCAGCGCGGCGAGGGCGTTCGAGGCCTTGCGGTCCTGCCAGTAGTCGAGCGCGGCGTTGAAGATCAGCAGGCCGGCGATGATGATGAAGTCCTGCCAGTGGCCGAGGATCGCCGAGACGACGGCGGCCGCCTCGATCATGTAGGCGATCGGCCCCATGAAATAATGCGCGATCTTGCGCGCTTCGCTCTCGGTCTTGTGCGCGAGCGCATTGGGGCCGTATTTGGCGAGGCGGCTGGCGGCGTCCTCGGCGCTCAGGCCGGCGTCGGGCTTGACCGCGAGCGTGGCGAGCACCTGATCGAGCGGGGCCTTGGCCAGATCCGCGGCTCCCGTGGCGGGAACGGCGGCGGGCGCGGCGGCGGCATCGGCCATGTCGGCTCCTGATCCTTCGCAAACCACCCGATAGTGGACCGGAGACACCGAGCCTGTCATCATAAATTCACGAATATGCACATGCGCCCGTCGCGCCGTTCTCCGCGATCCGGGGGGATCGGGCCTGCGCGCCGTTCCCAAAAACGGCGTGCGGGCGCGCTTAAAAAAGTGTTGACGCGCGGGATATAATGACGCGATATCAAGAGGATAACCTCGTGCGCACGCGTGCACAGGCACGCCCTCGCGCGCGTCGGCGGCTGGACGGCGCGCCATGCGCGCGGTACTTCCTGCGCGACCGTTTCCGGAGCTTCAAGGCATGGACGACCCCCGCCCCGCCGTCGAGGATCTGACGCCCGAAGCGGCGGCGGCCGAGCTTGCGGCGCTGGCCGAGGATATCGCCGCGGCGGATCGCGCCTATCACCAAGAGGACGCGCCGCGGATCTCGGACGCCGACTACGACGCGCTGAAGCGGCGCAACGCCGCCATCGAGGTCCGCTTCCCCGAGCTGCGCCGCGCCGACAGCCCCTCGGACCGGGTGGGCGCGGCGCCGTCGGAGGCCTTCGCCAAGGTCCGCCACGCCCGGCCGATGCTGAGCCTCGAGAACGCCTTCGCCGAGGCCGGGGTCGCCGAGTTCGACGACCGGGTGCGCCGGTTCCTCGGGCTCGGGCCGGAGGCGCCGCTCGCCTACACCGCCGAGCCGAAGATCGACGGGCTGTCGCTCTCGCTGCGCTACGAGGCCGGCCGGCTGGTGCAGGCCGCCACCCGCGGCGACGGCGAGACCGGCGAGAACGTCACGCCCAACGCCCGCACCATCCCCGACCTGCCCGCCCGGCTGGACGGCGCGCCCGAGGTGCTGGAGGTGCGCGGCGAGGTCTACATGTCCCACGCCGAATTCGCCGCGCTGAACGCCCGCCAGGCCGAGACCGGCGGCAAGACCTTCGCCAACCCGCGCAACGCCGCGGCGGGCAGCCTGCGCCAGCTCGACCCGAAGATCACCGCCGCCCGGCCGCTGCATTTTTTCGCCTACGCCTGGGGCGAGGTCTCGGCGCCGCTGGCGGAGACCCAGTCCGGCGCCATCGAGCGGCTGAAGGCGCTGGGCTTCGCGACCAACCCGCTGACCGCGGTCTGCGACGGGCCGGAGCAGATGCTCGCGCAGTACCGCGCCATCGAGGCGCAGCGCGCGACGCTGGGCTACGACATCGACGGCGTGGTCTACAAGGTCGACCGGCTGGACCTGCAGGCGCGACTGGGGTTCCGCTCGGCGACGCCGCGCTGGGCGCTGGCGCACAAGTTCTCGGCCCAGCGGGCGACCACGCAGCTGCTCGGGATCGACATCCAGGTCGGCCGCACCGGCGCGCTGTCGCCGGTGGCGCGGCTGCTGCCGGTCACCGTCGGCGGCGTCGTCGTCGCCAACGCCACGCTGCACAACGCCGACTACATCGCCGGGAGGGACTCCAGGGGCGCCCCGATCCGCGACGGCCGCGACATCCGGGTGGGGGACTGGGTGACGGTCTACCGCGCCGGGGACGTGATCCCGAAGATCGAGGACGTGGACCTGACCCGCCGGCCGGCGGACAGCGCGCCCTACCGCTTCCCGACCACCTGCCCGGTCTGCGGCTCGGACGTGGTGCGCGAGGAGGGCGAGGCGGTCAGCTACTGCAGCGGCGGGCTGATCTGCCCGGCGCAGGCGGTGGAGAAGCTCAAGCATTTCGTCTCGCGCGACGCCTTCGACATCGAGGGGCTGGGCGGCAAGACCGTGGAGGCGTTCTTCGCCGAGGGCTGGCTGCGCGAGCCCGCGGACATCTTCACCCTCGACGCGCATCGCGAGGCGCTGGGCCGGCGCGAGGGCTGGGGCGAGCGGTCGGTCGCGAACCTGTTCCGCGGCATCGAGGACCGCCGCCGGGTGCCGCTGAACCGGCTGATCTTCGGCCTCGGCATCCGCCATGTCGGCGAGACCGCGGCGCGGCTGCTGGCGCGGCACTACGGCGCCTGGTCGCGGTTCAGCGCGGCGATGGAGGCGGCGCGCGAGCACGAAGGCCCGGACTGGGAGGCGCTGAACGCCATCGACGGCGTCGGGCCGACGCTGGCGGGCGCGCTGGTCGACTACTTCCACGAGCCTTCGGCGCGCGCCGCGATCGACCGGCTGGTCGGGCATCTCGCGATCGAGGACGTCGCCGCCCCCGCCGCGGCGGACTCGCCCGTCGCCGGCAAGACCGTGGTCTTCACCGGCACGCTGGAGAAGATGACCCGCGCCGAGGCCAAGGCCCGCGCCGAGGCGCTGGGCGCCAAGGTCGCGGGGTCGGTCTCGGCCAGGACCGACTACGTCGTGGCGGGACCGGGCGCCGGATCGAAGGAGAAGAAGGCGCGCGAGCTGGGGCTGACGGTGCT
>CAYTMB010000046.1:0-12149 GCA_964438465.1 uncultured Rhodovulum sp.
GCGCCTGCCTGCCCCTTGGCAGGCGCGATAGACGCGCCAGCCCAGGCAGGCGCGGCCCGATTACGACCGGAGGGGAATGCCCGGCGCCCCTCGCCCTCCGCGCTCGCGCGCTCCGGGCGACCGGATCGCGCGGGGCGGCGCCCCGCTGATGCGATCCGGAGCGCGCGCATCCGAAAGGGCGCGCCGCACGGGCTCCGAAAGTCACCGCCGCATAGCTTGACGAAAGGTTAATTTTTCAGAATAAACCTAACAATATCAACGGATTGATCGGCTGCGCACGCGTGCACAAATCGTGCTATTCCCCGGCCAGCGCCTCGAAAACCCCGGCCACCGCCACCGCGCCCGGGTCCGGAACCCCCGCCAGCGACCCTTCCGCCAGATACGCCGACCGCCCCGCCCGCGCCCGCGTCATGGCCGCGGTCGCGTCCGCCCCGGCCCGCGCCGCCACAGCCGCCGCGCCCAGCCCGCCAGCGTCCAGCGCCGCCAGCGCCGGCGCCAGCGCATCTATCGCGGTCCGATCCCCCGGCCCGGCCCCGCCATAGAACCGCATCCGGTCCACCCCCGCGCTTAACGCCTCGGAAACCGCCGCGCCCTCGGCCAGCCGCTGGCCCGTCGCGGTGAAGAAGATCGACAGCAGCACCCCGCTCGACCCGCCCATGCTCGCCGACAGGATCTCCCCGATCCGCCCGCAGGCCACCGCCGGATCCGCCAGCGGCAGATCCGGCAGCGCCGCCAGCACCGAGCGCGCCCCCGCCGCGACCGTGGAGCCGGTATCCCCGTCCCCCGCCTTCGCATCCAGCCGGTTCAGCTCCGCCTCCATCGCGACCAGCCGGCCGCAGCCCGCCCGCAGCAGCGCCTCGAACCCCGGCGCGGCGCTCGCCGCCACCACCTCCCGCGCCGCCCCCGGCATCGGCAGCGTCGCCACCGCCACAGGCGCGCTCACCCCGGTCCAGGCCACCGCCCCCACCGCGCTCTCCAGCGCGGCCGCCCGCGCATCGTCCAGCCGCAGCAGCGACAGCGAGAACCCGTTCATGTTCAGCGCCGTCATGTAATGCCCCGGCCCCACGACCAGCCGCACCCGCGCCCCCAGCTCCGAGCGCAGCACCTCATGCGCGATCACCGCCATCTCGACCGGCGGCACCGCCCCGAGATTGTTCACGATCAGCGCCTGGTCCGCCCCGCCCGGCGCCAGCCCCGCCGCCAGCCGCCCGGCCATCACCCCCACCAGCGCCGCGATCTCGCGCAGCGCGATCTTCTCCACCCCCGGCTCGCCGTGGATCCCCAGGCCCAGCTCGGCCTCGTCCTCGCCCATCCGCGCTTCGAACGGCTGGCCCGGGATCGCGCAGGACGACAGCGACACCCCCAGCGAGCGGATCTCGCCCGCCGCCGCCCGCGCCGCCGCCGCCACCTCGGCCAGCGGCGCGCCGGCCTCCGCCAGATGCCCGGCGATCTTGTGCACGAACAGCGTGCCCGCCACCCCGCGCGGCTGCACGATGTCGGGCAAGGCCACGTCGTCCGCGACGATCACCATCTCGACCGCCAGCCCCTCGGCCCGCGCCCGCTCGGCGGCCAGCCCGAAGTTCAGCCGGTCCCCGGTGTAGTTCTTCACGATCAGCAGGCACCCCGCCGGCCCGGTCGCCGCCCGGATCCCCGCCAGCACCGCGGCCACCGACGGCGAGGCGAAGATCTCCCCCGACACCGCCGCCGTCAGCATCCCGCGCCCGACGAAGCCCGCATGCGCCGGCTCGTGCCCGGCGCCGCCGCCCGACACCACCGCCACCTTGCCCGGATCGCGGTCGGCGCGGAGCACGACCTTGATCTCGGGATAGCCGTCCAGCCGCGCCAGCCGCCCGCCCGAACAGGCGATCAGCCCGTCCAGCGCCTCGGTCACGATGGTCTCGCGCGCATTGATGAAGTGCTTGGCCATGACTCCCCCCGGTTTTTGTCGTTCAGTCCCGCGCCGGCAGCTCCTGTCCCGCCCGGATCAGGTTGCCGTCGGCGTCGACCAGCGCCAGCTCGCGCATCCCCCAGGGCTTGTCCTCGGCCCGCACCAGCCGCGGCGCGCCGCTGGCCGGCAGCCCCAGCGCCCCCCATTCCGCGTCCAGCGCGTCGATGTCCGACGGCCGCAGATAGGCGCCGGCGTCGTTTCGCGCCGGCTGCAGCTCGCGGTTCAGCCAGAAATGGATCTCCGCGCCCTCGCGCCGCATCAGCAGGTACTCGGCGGAATCCTTGTAGACCGTCGCGAACCCCAGCCGCGCCCAGAACGCCTCGGCGGCGTCGAGATCGCGCGACGGCAGGATCGGGCTCAGCTTCTCCAGCATGTCGCGCCTCCGCCGGGCGCGCCATCGCGCGCGCCGGCGGAATCAATGCCGGGCGAGGCCCGCGAAATCAAACCCTATCGCACCGCCCGGTCGCCCATCAGCGCGACCAGCTCGTCCCAGGCCGCCGGCGCCGCCGCGATCACCGGCCCGCCGCGCGTCAGATCCCCGCTCTCGGGAAACGGCCCGGTCCGCCCGCCCGCCTCGCGGATCATCAGCAGCGCGGCGAGGCAGTCCCAGGCGTTCATATGCGGCTCGACGTATCCCGCCAGCCGCCCCGCCGCGACATAGGCGAGCATCAGCGCCCCGGAGCCGTTGCGAAAGAACACCCCGCCGGTCCGCCCCAGCCCCTCGGCCATCCGGCCGATCCAGGCCGGATCGGTGCGATGGCTCGCGCCCACCCCGGTCGCGGCGTTCTGCAACCGCAGCTCGCCGTCCAGCCGCAGCGCCGCGCCGTTCAGCGTCGCGCCCCCGCCCAGCCGCGCCGCGAAGACCTCGCCATGCGTCGGGACCGCGATCACGCCGACCACGGTCTCCAGCCCCCGCGTCACCGCGACCGACACGCACCAGTTCGGCATCCCGAACAGATAGGGCGAGGTGCCGTCGATCGGATCGACCACCCAGGTGAAGCCCGAGGCGCCTGCGGTCAGCCCGTATTCCTCGCCGAGAAAGCCGTCCCCGGGAAACGCCGCCGCCACCCGGTCGCGGATCAGCCGCTCCACCGAGCGG
This sequence comes from uncultured Rhodovulum sp., assembly GCA_964438465.1. Taxonomy (GTDB): domain Bacteria; phylum Pseudomonadota; class Alphaproteobacteria; order Rhodobacterales; family Rhodobacteraceae; genus Amaricoccus. The sequence goes on from CAYTMB010000046.1 coordinate 3,048, forward strand.
TCGGCCTCCGACACGATGTCCTGCAGCCCGGCCTTGGCCTCGATGGCGAGCTCGCCCCGCCGCCGCCAGAACTCCAGCGCCAGCGCGCCGCCCTCCGCCGCAATGCTTTCGGCCAGCGCGAAGCGCGCATCGACATCGGTCATGGTCGTCTCTCCCGGAGGTCAGAGCGCGAAGGGGCGCAGCCGCTCATAGGACGGCCGCGCGGCTTCGGCCAGCGCGGCCAGCGCGCCGGTCAGCGGCGGCGGCGGCGGATCCGGCGGGCTGAACCCGGTCGAGGCCTCGACCGAGCCGTACCAATGCGCCGCCCAGACCCCGTCGCCGGCCCGCGGCCCCGGCGGCCAGGCCAGCATCGCCGCGTCCCAGGGCAGCCTGATCGCCGCGCAGAGCCGGCGCAGCACGCCTTCGGGATCGGCGCGCACCGCCTCGGCGTCGATGACCGGCGGCGGCGTCCCCGTCCGCTCGGCCACCCGCTCGAACAGCGCCGCCTGCTGGACGAAGCCGATGTCCTCCAGCGCGACTTGCTCGCGCTTGGCGGCGTAGCTCGCCGCCACCCGCTCCGGCGCGCGGATCAGGAACACGTTGGCCGCCGCGTCCATCCAGTCGAGCCCGAACTCCGGCAGCATGTGATGGGTCATCTGCTTCTGGTAGATCACCGTGCCCGGCGGCCCCTCGGTCCCGCCGCAGGCGCGCGCCGCCACGCGCCAGTCCTGCGGCTGCGACGCCAGCACCGCGGCGCGCATCGGATGGTCCTTGCCAGTCGCCGCCAGATAGGCGGCGTAGAACGGCTCGTCCCAGACCTCGGCCACATCGGCCCGCGCCCCGAAGCTGCGCATCATCGCGGTGGACAGGTTGCGCGGCCCCGACCACATCGCGATCCGCTTCGGCCGCTCAACCACGCGCGACCAGCTCCCGATAAAGCCCTTGCAGCCGCCGCGTGACCGGGCCCGCGGTTCCGTCGCCGTAGGCCCGCCCGTCGAGTTCGGCCACCGGCGTCTGCCCGCCGAAGGTTCCGGTCAGGAACGCCTCCTCGGCGCCATAGGTCTCGACCAGCGAGAAGTTCCGCACATGGACCGGGATGCCGTTCTCCCGGCACAGATCGATGGTCTTGGCGCGGGTGATGCCGTTCATGCAGTAGTCGCCGGACGAGGTCCAGACCTCGCCCTTGCGCACGATGAAGAAGTTGCAGGCGTTGGTGGTGTTCACGAAGCCGTGCGGGTCGAGCATCAGCGCCTCCTCGGCGCCGGCTTTCTCGGCCGCGATGCAGGCGAGCACGCAGTTCAGCTTGGAATGGCTGTTCAACTTCGGGTCCTGGCTCATCGGCAGCCCGCGCACCTGCGGCACGGTGGCGAGCCGCACCCCGCGCGCCAGCGCCTTCGCCGGCACCGAATGCTCCATGATGATGACCATCGTCGGCCCGAACCGCGACAGTTTCGGGTGCTGGAACGGCTTCGCCTTGCGCCCGCGCGTCACCATCAGCCGGGCGTGCGCGTCGGCCTCCATCCCGTTCGCCGCCCGCGTCGCCTCCAGCGCCGCCGCCACCCCGGCGCGGTCCATGCCGATGTCGAGGTCGATCGCCCGCGCCGCCTCGAACAGCCGGTCGAGATGATCCTCGAGAAACGCCCAGCGCCCGGCGTACAGCCGCACGCCCTCCCAGACCCCGTCCCCGAGCATGAATCCGCTGTCATAGACCGACACCGTCGCTTCGGCCTTCGGCCGCAGCGCGCCGTTCACCCAGATGCGGATATCCTCGTTGCGGGCGTCGATCTCGGCGTCATGCGTGCTCATTGCGACCCTTCCTTGCGGCGCCCGAGATCACCCCCCGACCGCACCGCTGTCAAGCCGCCGCCCGCGCCCCCTCTCCGACCGCCCGCCACGGCGTTCATACAGGTTTGCTAACCTGGAGAGCAGTCGGCGCGCGCCGACAGGCGCGCGCAAACAAAAAACCCTGCGCGCACCTGCGCGCTCATTTTGGCGGCAAAGGCCGCCACGCGGCGCAAGCCGCGTTCCGCCACCCGCGGGCTCTTGCAGAACATCACATGTTTTCAATGATATAACCCCTGTAACACGCTGTTACGCCCTGCGCCGCAGATAGACGTAGTACGCGCCGCCGCCGCCGTGCCGCTGATGCGCCGGCACGATCTGCATCACCCGCCCGACCAGCGGCGGCGCCGCCAGCCAGTGCGGCAGGCTGTGGCGCAGGACGCCCTGGCGGTGCGGAGCATGCGCCTCGGCGTCGCCCGTCCGGCCCTTGCCGGTGATCACCAGCACCAGCCGCAGCCCCTCGGCATGGGCGCCGAGGATGAACCCGACCAGCGCCCCATGCGCGCGCTCCGAGGTCATGCCATGCAGATCCAGCCGGGCCTCCGGCGCCAGCCGCCCCCGCCGCAGCTTGTCGAACCGGCGGCGGTCCATGACCGGATGCGCCCGCTCCAGCGCGGCGTGGGGATCGGGCGCGAGGTCGAGCGTCACCCGTCCCGGCGCCGCCGGCCGCGGCGCGGGCGCCCGCGCCGGCTCGGATCGTTTCACGGCGCCCGGCGCAGCCGGCGGCGAGGGGGAGAGCGGCTCAGCCGGTTCGGCAGGCGCGGCGCGCAGGGGGCTCGCGGTCTCCGCCACCCGCCGCCACAGCTCCCGCTCCTCGGGCGACAGCCGCCGGCGCGCCATCGCGGTCCGGTCCGGTCAGCCGCCGGTGCCGGTCAGCAGCCAGTTGGGGTTGCCCGAAGCCATGTCGCGGCTGAAGGTCCAGACGTCGCGCTGCTGCTTGATCTCCTTCGGATCGCCCTCGACGACAGCGCCCTCGGCGTCATGCACCACCGAAGTCAGCTCCCCGAGAAAGCGGATGCTGACGTCGGCCTCGTTGCTGACGGTGTCGAAACGCGCATCGACCAGCGTCACCTCGCGCACCCCGACGAAGTCGGCCTGGACGGTGTAGCCCTTGGCGTTGCGCTCCTCGATCGCCGCGGCGAAGGGCGCATAGACCTCGGGCGACAGGAACTCGCGCAGCGTATCGAGATCGCCGTTCTCGTAGGCCATCACCAGCATCTCGTAGGCCTGCCGCGCGCCGTGGGTGAACTCGTGCACGCTGAACGCCGGATCGACCCGCTTCATCGCGGCCAGCGCCTTGCCCGCCGGGCTGTCGGCGTCGATGAAATCCGCGATGTCCGGATCGGCGCCGCCGCCCTCGATCACCTCGAACGAATGATCGCGCCGGGCCGTCGCGGGCGGCGCCGGCGTCCCGGCCTGCGGCTTTTCGTAGCCGTCGCGCGTCCCCAGCACGCTGCGCAGCCGGAGGACCAGGAACAGCGCGATGCCGGCAAGAATTATGATCTGGATCATCTGCGAGCCCATCGGGCCACCTTTCGATTTCCGGTCCGAGGCGATGGCGCCCAGCGGTCTTGCAACCTATGTAAGGACTCGACCGCCCCAAGTCCATTGGATGCGGCGCGACGCGGCAGCACGGCGGAACTTGCGGCATGTGGATCCTTCTGGCTTTTCTCGCACTTCCGATCATCGAGATCGCGCTCTTCATCCAGGTCGGCGCCCTGATCGGCCTGTGGCCGACGCTCGGTCTCGTGGTGCTCGCGGCTTTCGCCGGCCTGTCGATCATCCGGGCGCAGGGCGTCAGCGCGCTCGGCCGGCTGCAGGCCCGCGTCGCCGCCGGCGACGATCCCTCGGGACCGATCGCCGACGCCGCGATGATCCTGATCGCCGGCGTCCTGCTGCTGATCCCGGGTTTCTTCACCGATGCGATGGGGCTGATCCTGCTGATCCCCGCCGCCCGCCGGGCGATCCTGCGCACGGCGGGCGGCCGGATCCGGGCGCGCGGCTTCGTGTTCACCCGCGGCCCGCAGGACGCGCGCCGGCCGCAGCCGGGCGAAACCATCGAGGCCGACTACGAGGTGCTCGACGACGTGCCGCCGTCGCAGCGCGGCGCTTCGGGCTGGACGCGCGGCCAGCCCTGATCCGCCACGCCCGCCGCGTTGTAGGCGCCGCGGCCGCATGGTAGACCGCCGCCCGAACCGACAAACCGCGAGGACCGACGCTGATGGCCGAAGAAACCAACGGGGCCGCGACGCCCGAAACGCCGCAGCCGCGCCTGCAACTCCTCAACCAGTTCATCCGCGACCTCTCGTTCGAGAACATCGCGGTGCAGAAGGGCGGCGCGCCCGAGGGCAAGCCCGAGATCAAGGTGCAGATCAACCTCGACGCGCAGCAGCGCGGCGGCGACCTCTACGACGTCGCGCTGAAGCTCAAGATCGACAGCCGCACCGACACCGGGGCGCTGTTCATCCTCGAGATCGACTACGCCGGCCGGTTCGTCGCCCAGAACGTGCCGTCCGAGCAGCTGCACGCGCTCCTGATGATCGAATGCCCGCGGCTGATCTTCCCGTTCCTGCGCCGGATCGTGTCCGACGTGACCCGGGACGGCGGATATCCGCCGCTCAACCTCGAGATCGTCGACTTCCTCGCGCTCTATCGCAGCGAGATCGCCCGCCGCCAGGCGGACGAGGCGGCGAAAGCCCCGTCGCTGCAGTCCTGACGCCGGTCAGGGCTTCGGCCAGAGCCCGCCGCCGGCGAGATCCGCGACAAACGCGGCGTGGGCGCTGGTTTCGGCGGCGCTGATCCGCGCCGCCAGCGGCCTCGGCCGCGCCGGCGGCGTCCAGGCGGCCTGCGCCTCGTCGCGGCGCCCGGTCGCGACCACGCTCAGCGTCAGGTCGGGCTGCCGGCCGCCGATCAGTTCGAGATAGACCTCCGCAAGCAGCTCGGAATCGAGCAGTGCGCCGTGTTTCAGCCGCCCCGAATTGTCCACGCCGAACCGCCGGCACAAGGCGTCGAGCGTGTTGTGCGCGCCGGGAAACCGTCGCCGCGCCATGTCCAGCGTGTCGACCGCCCGCCCCGGCGCCAGCGCCGGCCGCCCCAGCCAGCCGAGCTCGGCGTTGAGGAACTTCATGTCGAAGGTCGCATTGTGGATCACCAGCCGCGCGTCGCCGATGAAGGCGAGGAACGCCTCCGCCACCTCGGCGAACACCGGCTTGTCGGCGAGGAAGGCGGTGCTCAGGCCGTGAATCGCCTCGGCCTCGGCCGGAACCGCACGCTGCGGATTGATGTGCTGGTGGTAGCTGCGCCCGGTCGGCATGTGGTTGACCAGCTCGACGGCGCCGATCTCGACGATGCGGTCGCCGAGCTGCGGGTCGAGACCGGTGGTCTCGGTGTCGAGCACAACTTCACGCAACGTCCCCGCCTCCCAGCCGTTCGATCAGACCTTGGACGGCGACGCGGGCGGCTTCAACGCCCTTGTCGGTCTCGATGACGAAATCCGCCCGCGCCCGCTTCTCGGCGTCGGGGGTCTGGCGCGCGAGGATGCGGTCCAGCGCGGCCTCGGTCATGCCCGGACGCCCCAGCACCCGCGCGCGCTGGACCCCGGCGGGCGCCGTGACCACGAGCACGCCGTCGAGCCAGGCCTCGGCCTCGGTCTCGTAGAGCAGCGGAATGTCGAGCAGGACGAGCGGCGCCCCGGCCTCGGCGGCGAGGAACGCCGCGCGGTCGGCGGCGACCAGCGGATGCACCGCCGCCTCGATCCGCGCCAGCAGCCCGGGGTCGGCGAGCACGGCCGCGCGCAGCCGGTCGCGGTCCACGGCGCCGTCGACGACCGCCGCGGGAACCAGCGGCGCGATCGCCGCCGCGCCGCCGCCGCCGCGCCGGTACAGCCGGTGCACGGCCGCGTCGGCGTCCCAGACCGGAACCCCCGCCTCGGCGAACAGCCGCGCCGTCGTCGACTTGCCCATGCCGATCGAGCCGGTCAGACCGAGCCGGTAGCTCCGCGCCGTCACCCCCCGAGCACCGCGGCGCGCAGATCCGCATCGACCTCCGGCCGCACCCCGAACCAGGCCTCGAACCCCGGCGCCGCCTGGTGCAGCAGCATCCCCAGGCCATCGACGGTCGCCAGCCCCCGCGCCGCCGCCCTGGCCAGCAGCGGCGTGACCAGCGGGGTGTAGACGATGTCGGTGACCAGGGCCGTGTCCAGAGCGGCGTCGAGCCGCAACGGCGACGCGGTTCCGCCATGCATTCCCAGCGACGTGGTGTTGACGATCGTCGCGGCCCCGGCGACGGCCTCCTCCGCCCCGGCCCAGTCGACGACCGCGACGCGCTCGCCGAAGTGATCGCGCAGCGCGACGGCGCGGTCGCGGGTGCGATTGGCGATGCGGATCTCCGGCGCGCCGTCGGACAGCAGCGCCGCCACCACGCCGCGCGCCGCGCCGCCGGCGCCCAGCACCAGCGCCGGGCCCGCGGCGGCGGTCCAGCCCGGCGCGCCCTGGCGGAGATTGGCGAGAAAGCCGTAGCCGTCGGTGTTGTCGGCGTGGACGGCGCCGCCCTCGCCGAAGGTGAGCGTGTTCGCGGCCCCGATCAGGGCGGCGCGCTCGCTGACGGACCCGGCCAGCGCCAGCGCCCGCTCCTTGTGCGGGATCGTCACGTTGACGCCGCGAAACCCGAGCCGGGGCAAGGCCGCCAGCGCCGCGGCGAAATCCTCCGGCCGCACGCCGAGCGGAACATAATGGCCGTCGACGCCGTAGCGCCGCAGCCAGTGCCCATGCAGCCGCGGCGAGCGGGAATGTGCGATCGGCCAGCCCATCACCCCGGCCAGGGCGGCGCAAGCGTCGCTCATTCCGGACAGATCCCCCGCGCCCTGAGAAAGCCGAGCAGCTCCAGAAGCGGCAGGCCCAGCACCGAAAAATAGTCGCCCTGAACCCGGCTGAACAGCTGCGCCCCGGCGGCCTCGAGCCGATAGGCGCCGACGGTCTCGAGCAGCCCCGCGCCCTGTCCGGCGAGATAGCCGTCGAGGAACCCGTCCGAGAACGGCCGCATCGTCAGCTGCGCCCGGCCCACATGCCGCCAGACCGGATCGGGGCCCTCGCAGACCACCGCGGCGGCATAAAGCTCGTGCGTCCTGCCGCGCAGCGCGCGCAGCTGCGCCGCCGCCTCGGCGATATCCGCGGGCTTGTCGTAGATCGCGCCGTCGCAGACCAGCACCTGATCGGCCCCGAGCGCCAGCCGGCCCGGGTTGCGCCCGCCGATCCGTCGCGCCTTGAGTTCGGCGAGCTGGTCGGCGACGTCGCGCGCCGGCGCGCCCTCCGCCTGCATCGCGGCCTTCACCGCCACCTCGTCGACGGCGGCCGGGGCGATCTCGATCGCCACGCCCGCCGCGCGCAACAGGCCGGCCCGCGCCGGCGAGCGGGAAGCGAGAATCAGCGGGTCGGTCATTCTCCGGATCGTCTCCACACAGGCCGCCGGCGCAGTGTTCCGCGCCCGCGCGGGGCGGCGCAAGGCCCATTCGGGGCGCGATTCCACGCGACTCGGCGAAGATTCCTGCGCACAGATCCGTGGATAACTCCCCGCGAGCCCCGCCCGACGCCTGTGAGCAGAACCGCGAGCCTTCGTTCACGCAGGTTCGGCCCGAAATTATCCACAGCTTCGGATCGCCCCGCGCAAATTCGCGCCCGTCTGGGATAACTCGGATTCCGCGTTGCAGCATCGGCGGTCAGAGAGTGTCCATGGGCTGTGGATAAGCCAAGCTACAGCAGACAATACACTGATTCAAAAAACAAATATTTTCCGTTGATCAACTTTTGGTTGAGTTATCCGGTCGTGGCGGTTTATGCGGCGCCTGTGGATATCTGTGTGGGCAGACCTGGGCTGTGGACAATACCCGGGTTTCACCGGCCAACCTTCTTCAAATTCCTGAAGGATTCTTGAAAGGAAATCGGGATGGAAGGGCGCGGTTGCGCGGTTGCGCCGATGTGCTAGGCGGGTCGTCCCTGACGGCGTGAGGTGCGATCGTGACGGACTTTCTGGCGGCGGCCTATCCCTGGACCAAGACGCTGCATATCGTGGCGATGGTCACCTGGATGGCCGGGCTGTTCTACCTGCCACGGATCTTCGTCTACCACGCTGAACGCGCCTCCGCTCCGGGCGAGCTGTCGGAGACGTTCAAGGCCATGGAGGTCAAGCTGCTGCGGCTGATCATGAACCCGGCGATGATCGCAACCTGGATCTTCGGTCTCGCGCTGGTCGCGACGCCCGGCGTGGTGAGCTGGGGTTCGGACCTGTGGATCTATCCAAAGCTCGCGGCCGTCGGGGTCCTGACCTGGTTTCACCACTGGCTCGGGCTGCGCCGCAAGGACTTCCTGCGGGACGCGAACACCCGGTCGGGGCGGACGTATCGGCTGATGAACGAAGTCCCGACCCTGCTGCTGCTGCTGATCGTCACGATGGTCGTGGTCAGGCCATTCTGAGCCGCCCCGGCCGGGAACATTTGACAATGACGCCCGGTTGTGACAATCGACCCGCATCAGGCGCCGTCCGGCGACCGCGATTCCCCAATACTTCACATCCGAAACGGTTAGAAAAACCCCATGGATCTATCCGCTGATTTTCAACAATTGTCGCTTGCCGAACTCAAGGCCAAGAGCCCGGCGGATCTGCTGACCCTCGCCGAGGAGCTCGAGATCGAAAACGCGTCGTCCATGCGGAAGGGCGACATGATGTTCGCCATCCTCAAGGACATGGCCGAGGAAGGCGTCGAGATCTCCGGCGACGGCGTGCTCGAGGTGCTGCAGGACGGTTTCGGCTTCCTGCGCTCGCCCGAAGCCAACTATCTCGCCGGGCCCGACGACATCTACGTCAGCCCGAACCAGATCCGGAAATTCGCGCTGCGCACCGGCGACACCGTCGAAGGCGTCATCCGGGCCCCCAAGGACAACGAAAGCTACTTCGGGCTGGTCAAGGTCAGCCGGATCAACTTCGAGGATCCGGAGAAGGCGCGCCACAAGGTCCATTTCGACAACCTCACGCCGCTCTATCCGGACGAGCGCATCAAGCTCGAGATCGAGGATCCCACGATCAGGGACCGCACCGCGCGGGTGATCGACCTCGTCGCGCCGATCGGCAAGGGCCAGCGCGGCCTGATCGTGGCGCCGCCGCGCACCGGCAAGACGGTGATCCTGCAGAACATCGCCGCCTCGATCGCGAAGAACCACCCCGAGTGCTACCTCATCGTGCTGCTGGTCGACGAGCGGCCGGAGGAGGTCACCGACATGCAGCGCTCGG
>CAYTMB010000047.1:0-12117 GCA_964438465.1 uncultured Rhodovulum sp.
AACATGTCGCGGAACAGCCCCGAGATCCGCCAGGTCACGTCGACCCGCGGCCGCCGCACCGCCGCCGGCGGCAGCACCTCGATCCCGGTCACCCGCGCGGTGCCCTCGTCCCAGACCGGCCGGCAGCCCATCAGCGCCAGCCCCTGCGCGATGGCCTCGCCGCCGGTGCGCAGGCTCGCGCTGCCCCAGAGGTCGATCACCAGCGCCCGCGGCCAGTCGCCATGCTCCTGCACATGCCGGCGCAGCACCTCGTCGGCGCCGGCCTTGCCGAGCGCGAAGGCGGTCGGCGTCGGCAGCGTGCGCGGGTCCGAGGCGAAGAGGTTGCGCCCGGTCGGCAGCACGTCCGCGCGGCCGCGCGCCGGCGCGCCCGATGGACCGGGCGCGACCCGCCGGCCGTCCAGCGCCGCGAGCAGCGCCGCCCGCTCCGCCTCCGCCGAGGCGACCCGCTCCGGCGCATCGCCCGCCGCGGCGCGGCCATAGACATGCAGCCCGTCCTTGATCGCGAAATCCTTGAGATCGCACAGCCAGGCGTCGATCCGCACCAGCGCCGCCCCGGGATCGTCGGCCGCGCCCACCCCCGCCTCGACGGCGAGCCCGGTCGCCCGCGCGGTCTCGACGATCAGCCCGGCGAGCCGGTCGCGCCGGCGGCGGTCGAGCCCGTCGGCCTGGGCGTATTCGTCGACCAGCCGCTCCAGCTCGCGCTGCGCCTCGGTGAGGCCCGCGCCCACCAGCGGCGGCGTCAGATGCCCGAGCGTCACCGCGCCGATCCGGCGCTTGGCCTGCGCCGCCTCGCCGGGATTCGAGACGATGAACGGATAGACGACCGGCAGCGCGCCCGCGACCACCTCGGGAAAACAGGCCTCGGTCAGCGCCACGGTCTTGCCCGGCAGCCATTCCAGCGTGCCATGCGCCCCGACATGCACCAGCGCGTCCGCGCCCAGCGTCTCGCGCAGCCAGAGGCCGAAGGCGACCAGCGCATGCCGCGGCGGCAGCGCCGGATCGTGGTAATCCGCCCGCCGGTCCGCGCCGCGCCCGCGATCGGGCGCCAACGCCACCGTCACGGCGCCGAACCGCGCGAAGCGGAAGCGGAACGCGCCCCCCGGCGCATCCGCTTCCGGCCCGCCCCAGGCCGCCGCCACCGCCGCCCGCGCCGCCTCCGGCAGACCGGGCGCCAGCCGGTCATATTCCGCCAGCGCCAGCCCGTCCCGCTCCCGCGCCAGCAACCGCATCAGATCGCGCGGCGTCTCCGGGATGTCGGCGACGCCGTACCCGGCGCCGCGCAAATCGTGCAGCATCGCCAGCGCGCTCGCCGGCACGTCGAGCCCGACCGCGTATCCGGTCCGCCCCGTCGCCGCAGGATAGTCCGGGATCAGGATGACGACCCGCCGTTCGGCCGCCGGCGTCGCCGCCAGCCGGATCTGCGCCGCGATCCGCCGCGCCGCCTGCGCGATCCGCCCCGGCTCGGGCCGGTTGACCTGCAGGCTCAGGCCAAGCTGGTCATCCGGGTCGGACGCGTCCTTGAACGAGATCGCCCCCGCGAGAATGCGCCCGTCGAGCTCCGGCAGCACCACATGCATCGCCAGATCCGCCGGCGCCAGCCCGCGCTGCCCCCCGGCCCAGGCCTCCCGCCGGGTCGTGGCCGGGATGACCTGGAACACCGGAACCCCCAGGCGGTCGAACAGCGCCCCGTCCTCGCCGGCGGCGAACGCCGTCGCGGTGACCAGCGCCGCCGGCGCCATCCGGGCCAGCGCCGCCTCCACCTCGGCCAGCACCGAAGCATCGCGCAGGCTCGGCAGAAACACCGCAGGCGCCGCGACACCTTCCGCCTCGAGCGCCGCCACCAGCGCGTCGATCGGCGCATGATCGTTCGCCAGCAGCATCGAGCGGTAGAACAGGATCGGCGCCACCGGCCGCGCGCACGGCCCCGCGGCCGCCAGCGGCGACACCCCGCCGACCGGCCGGTAGAGCCCCGCCCGCGGCAGGACCTGCGCCGGCCGCGCAACCACGTCGGCCCCGGCGTGCCCGGCCATCCGCCGCAGCAGCTCGCGCATGTTGTCCGGCCCGCCCTCGCGGAAATAGCCGAGCAGCGCCGCCTGCTCCGCCCGCGGCAGCGTCGAGAGCGCCGCCAGCCGCGCGTCCTCGTCGCGGCACTCGCCCGGCAGCAGCGCCAGCGCGATCCCTTGCTCGCGCGCGATCCCCGCCAGCCGCTCGCAGCCATAGGCCCACCAGTCATAGCCGCCGAGCAGCCGCACCAGGATCACCCGCGCCTCCGCCGCGACCGAGTCGATCCACAGATCGACCGACATCGGATGCCGCAGGTCGCGCAACGCCGCGAGCCGCAGCTCCGGCAGATCCGCGCCGCGCCAGGCGGCCGCGAGCGCCCCGAGGTCGCTGTCGGAGAAGGACAACGCCACCATCGGCGCGGGCCGCTGACCGAGATCGACCGGCTCGATCAGGTCGTCCAGCGTCGCCGTGGTGACGTTGAGGATATGCATCAGGCCGCCAGGATGCGCTCGACGGCGCCGCGATCCAAGCCCTTCAGCCCGATCACCACCAGCCGCGTGCCCCGCGCCTCGCCCGCGCCCCAGGGCCGGTCGTAGTGATGCGACACCCGCGGCCCCACCGCCTGCACCAGCAGCCGCATCGGCTTGCCCGCCACCTCGGCGAAGCCCTTCACCCGCAGCACGTCCGCCGCCCCGGCCGCCGCGGTCACCCGCGCCGCCAGATCCTCCGGCCGCGCCACCGCCGGCAGCTCGACGACGAAGGAATCGAAGTCGTCATGGTCATGGTCCGGCTCGTCGTCGTGCAGCGTCCGCCGGCCGTCGATCACCTCCTCGACCGCCAGCCCCCGTCCGAGCAGCACCGCCGGATCGACCCGGCCCTGCACGCCCGACACGATCTTCACCGCCCGCCCGAGATGCGCCTCGACCCGCGCCCGCGCCGCCGCCAGCGCGTCCGCATCCAGCAGATCCGCCTTCGACAGCACGATGAGATCGGCGCAGGCGACCTGATCGCCGAACACCTCCTCGACCGGATCGTCATGGTCGAGCGACGGATCCGCCGCCCGCTGCGCCGCCAGCGCCTCGAGATCGGCCGCCACCCGCCCCTCGGCCAAAGCCGGCCCGTCGACCACGGCGATCACGCTGTCCACCGTCACCCGGCTCCTGACCCCCGGCCACTGGAACGCCTGCACCAGCGGCTTCGGCAGCGCCAGCCCGCTGGTCTCGATCAGGATGTGATCGACCCGCGGCGTGCGCGACAGGATCCGGTCCAGCGCCGGCACGAAATCGTCCGCCACCGTGCAGCAGATGCAGCCGTTCGCCAGCTCGACGATGTTCTCCTCCGGGCAGCTCTCGATGCCGCAGCCCTTGAGGATCTCGCCGTCGATCCCGACGTCGCCGAACTCGTTGACCAGGATCGCCAGCCGCCGCCCGCCGGCGTTCTCCAGCACATGCCGGATCAGCGTGGTCTTTCCCGCCCCGAGAAACCCGGTGACGACGGTGCACGGAACCCGTGCGGCAAGCTCGGTCATGGCAGATCCTTCAGGATGTCGGGATGCGGGATGCGCGCGATCAGCCCGCGCTTCAGCGCCTCGGGCCGGGCGCGGAACGGCATGAATCCGTCGCTCGCCCCGGCGAACAGCCGGGCGCCGGCGACAAGATCGGCGCCGCTGGCGGTCGTCAGCCCGCCGAACACATAGGCCCAGCAGCCGGTGCGGAAGATCGCCGCGGTCAGGCCGCGCTTGCAGTTGCCGAGGCAGGCGACCCGGCGCACGCTCACGCCGCTGCCGAGCGCGGCGCGGCGCGCATCCTCGGCGAGATCGGTCCCCGGCCGCGGCTGGCCTTCGGGATCGCCCTCGCGCCGGCAGGACGAGCAGACCAGCACCGTCACCTCGGCGGCGGGCGCGGCCTCGCGGGCGGGCGCCGGCGACGGCAGGACGGATGGCGACGGCGACGTCACAAGGCGCACTCCTTGCCCAGGTGACCCGCCGGGCGGCCGGATTCATCGGTGACGGCAGGTTTCCTGGCTCGCGGTCGTCGCTCCTGGCCGCCTTCCCGGGATCGTCTCCCAGTGGCCCCTGGCCCGGAGCTACCGCCTACAGTTGCGGGTACAGCTGCGGATTTGCCGCGTGAACGGCGCACCGCATTCCCTCTCCATCACCCGCGATACCTACGGCGCGGCGCGCGAGACTGTCAACGCCGCGCGGCCTGCGCCGGAATTTGGGTTTGCCCCGGCCGGCATTTCCGTTAACGTCCGGTCGTCGGCGGTTCCCGCGAGGGAACAAGAGGGAATGCGGTGCGGACCAGCCGGTCCAACGCCGCGGCTGCCCCCGCAACTGTAAGCGGCGAGCCGGGCTCGAAACGCCACTGGGAGCGATCCCGGGAAGGCGAGCCCAGGCCGAGACCCGCGAGCCAGGAGACCTGCCGCCGACGGAACGTGCAGCTCCAGCGACCCTCGGGCGGAGGGCGGAAGGAAACTAAAGATGGCTCAGATCCCCTCGACGCCGGCGGCGGCGGCTTCGACCTCCTCGCTCGCGATGCAGCGCATCGCCGTGGCCGCGATCGGCGCCTTCATCATCGGCATGGTGGGATTCTCCCAGATGTCCGTGGCGCATAACGCGGGCCACGACTACCGGCATTCGATGGCCTTCCCCTGCCACTGATCCGGGACCGCACATCATGAACGCTCTTCGCAGCATGCTGTTCCTCGCAGCGCTCGCCGGCCTCGCCGTGGGCGTCGCCATGACCCTCCTGCAGTATTTCGCCACGGTCCCGCTGATCCTTCAGGCCGAAACCTTCGAGACCGCCGCCCCGGCCGAGGCGGCCCACGAACACGCCGAGGGCGCGGCCGTCGTCGCCCACGCGCATGACGACGAGGAATGGGCGCCCGCCGACGGCTTCCAGCGCATGAGCCTGACCGCGGTCGCCAACCTCGTCACCGCCATCGGCTTCGGCCTCCTCCTCGTCGCCGCCTCCGAGTTCGCCGGCGGCGTCCGCGGCTGGCGGCAGGGCCTCTACTGGGGCCTCGCCGGCTTCGCGGCGTTCACCCTCGCGCCCGGCCTCGGCCTGCCGCCCGAGCTTCCGGCGATGCCGGCGGCCGACCTCGGCGCGCGGCAGGTCTGGTGGATCGCCTGCGTGCTGCTCACGGGCGCCGGCCTCGCGCTGATCGTCTTCGGGCGCGGCCCGTGGCTCGGCGTCGCCGGCTGCGCGCTGCTGATCGTCCCGCACCTGATCGGCGCGCCGCAGCCCGACAGCCACGACTCGCCGGTCCCGGCGAGCCTGCACCACCAGTTCGTCGTCGCGGTGACGGTGACCAACCTGATCTTCTGGGTGCTGCTCGGCTATGCGGTCAGCCTGCTGCGGCCGCGCTTCGCCGCGGACCTCGGAACGCCGCAGCGCCAGCTTGCCTGATCCGAAGCTGACCTTCGTCCTCGGCGGCGCCCGCTCGGGCAAGAGCCGGCACGCCGAGGCCCTGATCGAAGCCCATCCCGCCCCGTGGCTCTATCTCGCCACGGGGCAGGCCTTCGACGCCGAGATGCAGGACCGGATCGACGCCCACCGCGCCCGCCGCGGCGCGGACTGGCAGGTTCTCGAGACGCCGCTTGACCTCGCCGCGGCGCTCGACGCCGCGCCCGACGGCCGCCCCATGCTGGTCGATTGCCTGACGCTCTGGCTCTCGAACGTGATGCTCGCCGAGCGCGACAGCACGGCCGACAGCGCCCGCCTCGCCGCGACGCTGGCCCGTCCCCGCGGCCCCTGGGTCGTCGTCGCGAACGAGGTCGGCCTCGGCATCGTGCCCGAGAACGCCCTTGCCCGAAGCTTCCGCGACGCCGCCGGCCGGCTCAACCAGCGCGTGGCCGCCGCCGCCGACGCGGTGGTGCTGATGGTCGCGGGCCTCCCCCTGCAGGTGAAATGACCATGCCCGAGATCGACCAGGTCACCGCCGAGCGCCACAAGGCGAAGATGGCGAAGCGCAAGGCCGTGCAGGACGCCGAGGTCGCCGAAAAGACCGTTGAGAAAGGCCTGCTGATCGTCCACACCGGTCCCGGCAAGGGCAAGAGCACCGCCGCCTTCGGCCTCGCGCTCCGCATGCTCGGCCACGGCCGCCGCGTCGGCGTGGTCCAGTTCATCAAGGGCGTCTGGTCGACCGGCGAGCGCGACGCGCTTGCGGCGTTCGGCGACCGCGTCGCCTGGCATTCGATGGGCGAGGGCTTCACCTGGGAGACCCAGGACCTCGCCCGCGACATCGCCGCCGCCGAGCGCGCCTGGACCATGGCCGAGACCCTGATGGCCGACCCGGACATCGCCCTCCTCGTGCTCGACGAGCTCAACATCGCATTGCGCTACGACTACCTCGACCTCGGCCAGGTCGTCGCTTCGCTCGCCGCCCGCCGGCCCGGCCTGCATGTCGTCGTCACAGGCCGCAACGCCAAGCCCGACCTCGTCGCCGCCGCCGACCTCGTGACCGAGTTCGGCCAGAACAAGCACCACTTCTCCGCCGGGGTGAAGGCCCAGCCCGGGATTGAATTCTGAGCGCGCCGGGGCGCGTCGAAACAGGTTGCGATCTGGTGAAGATTTTTGACAATATCATTCAATATCAATGGCTTGATCCTCTGGGCACGCGTGCCCAACTGACGTCATGACCGCCCGCGCGCTGATGTTCCAGGGCACCGGCTCTGACGTCGGCAAGTCCCTCATCGTCGCCGGCCTCGCCCGCGCCTTCGCCGACCGCGGCCTGCGGGTTCGCCCGTTCAAGCCGCAGAACATGTCGAACAACGCCGCCGTCACTGCCGACGGCGGCGAGATCGGCCGCGCCCAGGCCCTGCAGGCCCGCGCCGCCCGCGTGCCCCCGACCGTGCACATGAACCCGGTCCTGCTGAAGCCCCAGTCGGAGGTCGGCGCCCAGGTCGTCGTCCAGGGCGCCGTCGTCGCGACCCTCGCCGCCCGCGCCTACCAGGACTTCAAGGCGACCCTCCTGCCCAGCGTCCTCGACAGCTTCCATCGCCTCGCCGCCGAGGCCGACCTGATCCTCGTCGAAGGCGCCGGCAGCGCCTCCGAGATCAACCTCCGCGCCAACGACATCGCCAACATGGGCTTCGCCGAGGCCGCCGGCGTCCCGGTCGTGCTGATCGGCGACATCGACCGCGGCGGCGTCATCGCCAGCCTCGTCGGGACCCGCGCCGTCCTAGACCCCGCCGACGCCGCCCGGATCCGCGGCTTCATCGTCAACCGCTTCCGCGGCGACCCCGCGCTGTTCCACGACGGCATGGCCCTGATCGCCGCCCGCACCGGCTGGCGCCCCATCGGCCTCGTCCCCTTCTTCGACTCCGCCCGCCGCCTCCCCGCCGAGGACACCCTCGCCCTCTCCCGCGACACCACTCCCGCGCGACCGGGCGGCCGGGTCCGCATCGCCGTCCCGATCCTGCCCCACATCGCGAACTTCGACGACCTCGACCCGCTCGAGGCCGAGCCCGACGTCGACCTCCTCCGCGTCCACCCCGGCGCGGCGATCCCCGGCGACGCCGCCCTCGTCCTCCTGCCCGGCTCCAAGTCCACCCTCGCCGACCTGCGCGCCCTCCGCGCCGCCGGCTTCGACGTCGACATCGCCGCCCACCACCGCCGCGGCGGCGCCGTGCTCGGCCTCTGCGGCGGCTACCAGATGCTCGGCCGCGAGATCGCCGACCCCGCCGGCCTCGAAGGCCCCCCCGGCGCCGCGCCCGGACTCGGCCTGCTCGACATCCGCACCGAACTCGCCGGCCCGAAGCGCCTCGCCACCGTGACCGGCAGCACCGCCGACGGCCGCCCCTTCACCGGCTATGAGATGCACATGGGCCGCAGCGAGGGCCCCGACCGCGCCCGCCCCTTCGCCCATCTCGCCGACGGCCGCCCCGAAGGCGCGGCCTCGCCCGACGGGCGCGTGCAGGGCACCTACGTCCACGGCCTCTTCGCCGACGACGCCCAGCGCGCCGCCTGGCTCGCCCGCCTCGGCGGCGCCGCCTCCGGCGACAGCTACGCGGCCGGCGTCGAGGAAACCCTCGACGCCCTCGCGCGCCATCTCGAGACCCATCTCGACCTCGACGCGCTCCTCACCATGTCGGCCCGAGCAGCGCCAGCGCCGCCACCAGCCCGATGAGCAGCCCGTCCGCGATCCAGTACAGCTTCAGCGCCCGGCGGATGTCCGCGGCCCCGAGCTCGCGCCGGCCGCCGGCGCCCATCACCGCGTCCTCCACCAGCACGCCGCCATAGCGCCGCGGCCCGGCCAGCGCGAAGCCCAGCGCCCCGGCCATCGCCGCCTCCGGCCAGCCCGCATTCGGCGACCGATGCGCCCGGGCGTCCGCCCGCACCGCCCGCCATGCCCCCGCCGGCGACGCGCCCGGCAGCAGCCAGGCGGCGGCGATCAGCAACAGCGCCGTCAGCCGCGACGCCGGCAGGTTGACCAGATCGTCGAGCCGCGCCGCCGCCCAGCCGAAGGCGCGGTATCGCTCGGAGCGATGCCCGATCATGCTGTCCGCGGTATTGATCGCCTTGTACGCGATCCCGCCCGGCAGACCGGCGGCCCAGAGCCAGACCACCGGCGCGACGACCCCGTCCGAGAAGTTCTCCGCCAGGCTCTCGACCGCCGCCCGCGCGACGCCGGCCTCGTCCAGCCGCTCGGGATCGCGCCCGACGATCCGCGCGACCGCCACCCGCCCCGCCGCCACCCCGCCGCGCTCCAGCCCCTCGGCCACCTCCGCGACATGCCGCGCCAAGCTCCGCTGCGCCAGCAGCGCGCTCGCCACCACGCCCGCAGCCACGAGCCCGAGCCACCCGGCCGCCACGG
Source organism: uncultured Rhodovulum sp. (assembly GCA_964438465.1). Lineage (GTDB taxonomy): Bacteria > Pseudomonadota > Alphaproteobacteria > Rhodobacterales > Rhodobacteraceae > Amaricoccus. Next base: position 8,821 of record CAYTMB010000047.1, read on the forward strand.
CCTCGATCGCCAGCCCGGCCGCGATCCCGGCGAGCAACAGCACCGCAACCACGAGCACGCCCGCCGCGCGTCGGCGCGCGTCGGACCCGGCGTTCGTCGCGGCGTCGAGCCCGCCGATCAGCCGGCCGATCCAGCTGACCGGATGTCCGATCGCGCGAAAGACCCGGTCCGGGTAGCCGAACGCCAACTCGACGACCATCGCGATCAACGGCGTCATTCCGCGCCCGCCTGCGCGGCTCGACGCGGACATGGCGCAGCCCCGGGGCGGAAGCCCGGCGCCTCCCGACCTCGCCGCGTCCATTCCCGTTCGAGGCCCGGGACGCGCCGCCCGACGACCGCCGGCGCGTGGTCGCCCGCACGCTCCTCGACCATCCTCGCGGCCCGCGCGCGCAGCTTCGCGGCATACGGCCTCTCCGGCTTCTGTGTCCTCTCCATGGCCCGTTCTCCCAGATGCCGGGGCCTCGGGGAACCCGGGATCGGTTCACCTTCAGCCGCCAGGCCGCTCCCGGCACAGCCGTTTTCCGAGATCGCGCAGGCGGTGGACCGTGCCGGCCCCGGGAGCGCCGCCCATTTCATGCTGGTCAACGAAATGCCGCACGGCGGGCTGAAACAGTCCGGCTACGGCAAGGACATGTCGGCCAGCGCTCTGGAGGACTACACCCTCGCCATGTCATGGTCAGGCGCGGCTGACGGCGGCGGGTCAGCGCATCGCCACGAGCACGGCGCCGGCGGCGATCAGCGCGACGCCGGCCCAGTTCGCGGCCGACAGCCGCTCGCCGAGGAAGATCACCCCGAACACCGCGACGAGCACGACGCTGAGCTTGTCGATCGGCGCCACCCGCGCCGCGTCGCCGAGCTTCAGGGCGCGGAAATAGCACAGCCACGAGCCGCCGGTGGCCAGCCCCGACAGGACGAGGAAAATCCAGCTGCGCTGCGGGATCTCCGCGGGCCAGCGCCATTGCTGCGAGACGCTGAGGATCGCCGCGATCAGCAGGCCGATCACCACGGTGCGCACGAAGGTGGCGAGATCCGCGGAGATGCCCGCGACGCCGACCTTGGCGAGGATCGCCGTCAGCGCGGCGAACCCCGCGGACAGCAGCGCCCAGAACTGCCAGGTGGTCGCGAACTGCATGATCCCTCCGCCGGTTTCGCCGCCGCGCGAACGGCCCGCGCGGCCCGGCCGCGACGCTAGTCCGGGAGCGGAACCCCGTCGAGCCTCGCCGGCGCCGCCGTCGCGCGCGGGGTCCCGGCGCCCGCGCTTGTGCCGCGCCCGGGCGCGTCCTACCGTCGGGGCCTGCGAGGGCAGGGAGGCGAGGCCGGGTGCGGATACTGCTGGTCGAGGACGATCCGGGGCTCGGCGCCGCGATGCGCGACCAGATCGCGGCCGAAGGCCATACGCTCGACTGGGTGGAACTGCTCGCCGACGCCGGCGCCAGCGTCGAGACCGTGGCCTACGACCTCGTCCTGCTCGACCTGACGCTGCCGGACGGGTCGGGCATCGACTTCCTGCGCCGGCTGCGGGCCGAAAACAGCAGCGTGCCGCTCATCATCCTGACGGCGCGGGACCGGCTGACCGACCGGATCGCGGGACTGAACGCCGGCGCGGACGACTATCTGGTCAAGCCCTTCGACCTCGCCGAACTGTCGGCCCGGATCGGCGCGGTCTCGCGGCGCTATTCGGGCAACCCCAACCCGCAGATCGCCTTCGGCGCGCTGACGATCGACCTTGCGGCCCGGTCGATCACCGGGCCGGACGGGACGGTCGATCTCAGCCAGCGCGAATGGGTGATCTTCGAGGCGCTGCTGCGCAACCCGCGCGCCATCCTCACCCGGTCGCGGCTCGAGGATCAGTTGTATTCGTTCGACGCCGAGGTCGAGAGCAACACCATCGAAGTCTATGTCAGCCGGCTGCGCCGCAAGCTGGGCCGGGACAGCGTCGAGACCCTGCGCGGCCTCGGCTACCGGCTGGGCCGCCCGTGAGGACGCCGCGCAGCCTGCGCCGCGATCTCGCGCTCGGCGTCGGCGGCGGGGTGCTCGCGTTGTGGCTCATCGCCATGCTCGGGGCCTGGTTCGTGCTGAGCGGGGAGATAACCGAGATCTACGACGCCGCGCTGCGGCGGACGGCGGAGCGGATCGTGCAGTTCGCCGGGTCCGGGGACGACCCGCCGCTCCCCTCGGCGCCGCCGTCGCGCGAGGACATGAGCTACCTGCTGCGCGCGGCCGACGGCGCGGTCGTGATCCAGTCCGGGGGCGCGGATCCGGCGACCTTCGGCGCGACGGCGCAGGAGGGGTTCCGCGAACACCGCGACCACCGGATCTTCGGCGTGCGCGCGCCGGGCGGCGGCGTGCTCGAGGTCGCCGACCCGCTGGCGGAGCGGCGCGACGCGACGCGCGAGGCGCTTCTGGCGCTGCTGGTCCCGGCGGCGGCGCTGGCGCCGCTGATCTTCTTCGGCGTCGCATGGTTCGTCGCGGCCCGGCTGCGGCCGGTGGCGCGGCTGGCGACGCAGGTGGCCCGGCGCGATTCGGGCGACCTGCGGCCGCTGTCCACGCCGGGACTGCAGGCCGAGCTGATCCCGATCCGCGAGGCGGTGAACCGGCTGATGGGGCGGCTGGCGGATGCGCTGGCCGCCGAACGCGCGTTTTCGGCCAATGCGGCGCACGAGCTTCGCACCCCGATCGCGGCGGCGCTGGCGCAGACCCAGCGGCTGATCGCGCAGGCCCCGGCGGGTCCGCTGCGCGACCGCGCGCAGGCCGTCGAGGCCGAGCTGAAGCGGATGGCGCGGCTGTCGGAAAAGCTGCTCGACCTCGCCCGGGCCGAGGCGGCGGGCGTGGCCGGCGGCTCGGTCGAGGATCTGCGGCCGATGCTGTCGCTCGTCGCCGGGGATTTCCGGGCGGCGGCGCCCGATCTGCGGCTGACGCTGCCTCCGGCGGCGGTCGCGGCGGCGATCGACCCGGACGCCTTCGCCATCCTCGCCCGCAACCTGATCGAGAACGCCGTGCTGCACGGCCGCGCTCCGGTCGAGGTGAGCCTCGATGCGGACGGCGCGTTGCGGGTGACGAACGGCGGGCCGCCGCTGTCCCCGGACAGTCTCGCGCGCATGACGCGCCGGTTCGAGCGGCTCGGCAGCCGCCGCGAGGGTTCGGGCCTCGGCCTCGCCATCGTCGAGGCGCTGGTCCGCAACGCCAGCGCGCGGCTGGAGCTGCGCTCCCCGGCGCCCGGCCGCGCCGACGGCCTGGCCGCCCTGGTCTTCCTGCCGCCGCTCCGCCCGGCGACGCCGTGATCCCGGGCCCGCGGTC
>CAYTMB010000048.1:0-1356 GCA_964438465.1 uncultured Rhodovulum sp.
GATTGCAAATCCGTGCACACCGGTTCGATTCCGGTCGTCGCCTCCATTGCCCGTCCGCCGCCCGGCAGGGAGCCGACAGAAACCGATGCGCCCCCTCGCCCGCCGCCGCGTTCTCGCGCTGATCGCCGGGGGCGTCGGCGCGCCGTTGCTGCCGCTGGCGCACGCCGGGGCGCAGACCGCCGACCTCATCGCCCGGATGACGATTGAGGAAAAGCTCGGCCAGCTCACCATCCTGAGCGGGGATTTCACCGTCACCGGCCCGGCGGTCCCGGGCGATGTCGCCGAGGACGTTCGCACCGGCCGCGTCGGCAGCCTGTTCAACCTGTGGGGCCGCGACGCGGTGCGGAGCGCCCAGCGGTCGGCGGTCGAGGAGACCCGGCTGGGGATCCCGCTGTTCTTCGGCCTCGACGTCATCCACGGCTTTCGCACCGTCTTTCCGATCCCGCTGGCGGAGGCGGGCGCCTTCGACCCGGCGCTCTGGCAGGCGACCGCCGCCGCGGCCTCGGCCGAAGCCGTCGCCGCCGGGCTCGACCTCACCTTCGCGCCGATGCTCGACATCGCGCGCGATCCGCGCTGGGGCCGGATCGCCGAGGGGCCGGGCGAGGACCCGCATGTCGGCGCCCGTTTCGCCGAGGCCAAGGTGCGCGGCATCCAGGGCGCGGATCTCGAGGGCCTCGCCGCCACCGCCAAGCATTTCGTCGCCTACGGGGCCAGCGCCGCGGGCCGCGACTACGCGGCGGTGGACATCTCCGAGCGCGCGCTCGCCGAGATCTACCTGCCGCCGTTCCGCGCCGCGGTCGCGGCCGGCGCGCTGGCGATCATGCCGGCCTTCACCGACATCGCCGGCGTTCCGCTGACCGGGCATCGCGGACTGCTGACCGGCGTCCTGCGCGAGGCCTGGGGCTTCGACGGCGTCATCCTCAGCGACTACGGCGCCATCGGCGAGCTGGTCCGCCACGGGGTCGCCGGCGACGCCGCCGAGGCGGCCGCGCTCGCGCTGAACGCCGGGGTGGACGTCGACATGATGTCGCTCGCGTACCGCAACGGCCTGCCGGCGGCGCTGGAGCGCGGCCTCGTGACGATGGCCGCCGTCGACGCGGCCGTGGCGCGGGTGCTGGCGCTCAAGCACCGGCTCGGACTGTTCGCCGATCCCTACCGGCGCTGCGACGGACCCGATCCCGAGACGCCGTCCCGCAGCGCGGCCCGGCGGCGCGCCGCGCGTGACGCCGCCGTCCGTTCGATCGTGCTCCTGCAGAACCGCGGGGGCGCGCTGCCGCTGCCCGCGCAGCCGGGGCGGATCGCGCTGATCGGGCCGCTCGCCGACGCCCGCGGCGAGATGCTCGGCCCCTGGGCCGG
>CAYTMB010000048.1:1456-8739 GCA_964438465.1 uncultured Rhodovulum sp.
CGCTGATCGGGCCGCTCGCCGACGCCCGCGGCGAGATGCTCGGCCCCTGGGCCGGAGCAGGCCGCGGCGAGGAGGCCGTGAGCGTGCTGGCCGGCCTGCGCGCGGCGTTGCCCGACACGACGATCGAGCATGTTCCCGGCGCGCCCATCGACGGCGACGACGCCTCGGGCTTCGGCGCGGCGGTCGCTGCCGCCGGCCGCGCCGATCATGTCATCCTTTGCCTCGGCGAAGCCGCCTGGATGAGCGGCGAGGCGGCCAGCCGCGCCCGGATCGACCTGCCGGGGGCGCAGGCCGACCTCGCCGCGGCGGTGCTCGCCACGGGCAGGCCGGTCGTGGTCCTGCTGTTCTCGGGCCGGCCGATCGCCATGCCCGCGGTGTTCGACGAGGCCGCGGCCGTGCTCGCCTGCTGGTTCCCGGGCAGCGAGGCCGGCGGCGCGGTCGCGGGCCTGCTGACCGGCGCCGAAGCCCCCTCCGCAGGGCTGCCGGTCACCTGGCCGCGCGAGGTCGGACAGGTTCCGATCAGCTATGCCGCCCTGCCGGGCGGGCGGCCGGAGAACCCGGCGGACAAGTACACCAGCAAGTACCTCGACCTGCCCAACAGCCCGCAGTTCAGCTTCGGCCACGGCCTGAGCTACACCCGATTCACCCTCGGCGATCCGGTCGTCGCCGGCGCCCGGCCGGTCGTCGTCGAGGCCGCCGTGGCCAACGCCGGCGAAAGATCGGGCTCCAAGACCTTGTTTCTGTTCATCCGGGACCCGGTGGCGAGCGTCTCGCGGCCGGTGCTGGAGCTGAAGCGTTTCATGAGGGTGGCGCTGGATCCGGGCGAGCGCCGCATCCTGCGGTTCGAACTCGACCGCGACGATTTCGCCTTTCCCGGCGCCGACCTGCTGCCCATCACCGAGCCCGGCGTGATCGAGATCCATGTCGGCTTTTCCGCCGACGCCGCCGGGTTGCGCAGCGCGCGGTTCACCCTCGACTGACCGGGCGGTTTGCGGTCTGTCGGCTCGCGGCCGCCGGCGGCGATCATCCCTCTGCAACTGCTGGAAAAACGCTGGCTGGAAGGCGGCTGGAAACCGGCTGGAAACCGGCTTGCCATTTCTTCAGCGGCGGTTAACCCGAGCCGGCTGGCCGGAGGCGGCGGCAAACTATGTCCGACATTGTTGACCGCTGCGCCGGAGCTGTTGCAGACTGCCCGCGAGAACACGGAGTCGAGAGTGCGCGCCGTCCAGCTGAACCCGATCCCGGCCTCCGACCGACCGCGCGACGTGCTGCGGCTGCTGGCGGAAATGGTCGAGGCCGACGGGCTCGGCGTCGGCGACCGGCTCCCGGCGGAAATCGCCATCGCCCGGCGGCTGAACCGCGGCCGCTCGACGGTGCGCGAGGGCCTGCGGCAATGGGAGAGCCTCGGCATCATCTCGCGCAACAAGGGCGCCGGCACCCGCATCGTCTCCGAAGTGTCCACCCGCTCGGTGCATCTGCCGCTGACGGTCCAGATCGAGGCGATCAGCCTGCAGCGCATGCTCGCGGTGCGCCGCCCGCTCGAAGTCGAGGCGACCCGGATCGCCAGCCGCGTCGCCTCCGAACCGGCGCGCCAGCTGATCCTCGCCCGCGCGGCGACGCTGCAGGCGGCCTACGCCGCGGGCGAGGACTGGCGCCCCGCCGATTTCCGCTTCCACGGCGCGATCCACGACGCGACCGGCAATCCGCTGTTCGGCAAGATCATCAACCAGATACATCGGGGATTTCACGACGTGTACGAAGCGCCTTTCGACCAGCCCCACCTCGGCCAGTCGACGATCCCCGCCCACCAGGACCTCGCCCGCGCCATCGCGTCGGGCGACGAGGCGGGCGCGGTCGCGATCATGGACGCCATCCTCGGCGAGGTCGCGGCGGCGGCCGAGCGGATCGCGCGCGACGCCCATGTCTGAGCCGCGGCCCGCCCCGGATCTCGCCACCCTGCTCGCGGCCGTCAGCGCCGATCCCGGCGGCTCGGTCACGCCGCCGATCGTGCAGTCCTCGCTGTTCACCTTCGACGACTACGCGGCCTTCGAGGACCGCATGGCCGGGCGCAGCCAGGCGGCGCTCTACACCCGCGTGCAGAACCCGACCGTCGCCGCCTTCGAGGAGCTGATGGCCGCGGCCGAGGGCGGCGAGGCCGCCGTCGGTTTCGCCTCCGGCATGGCGGCGATCTCCTCGGCGCTGCTGTCGGCGCTGCGGCCCGGCGACCGGCTCGCCTGCGTCGAGCATGTCTACCCCGACAGCTACCGCTTCATGGAGCGGATGCTGCGCCCGTTCGGGATCGCGGTCGACTATCACCCGGTCGCCGCCTTCGAGGACGAGCCCGACCTGCTTCGGGGCGTCCGCGTCGCCTATCTCGAAAGCCCGACCTCGGTGGTGTTCCAGCCGATGAACCTGCCGGCGGTCGCGGCCCACGCCCGCCGGCACGGCGCGCTGACCATGATCGACAACTCCTGGGCCTCGCCGGTGTTCCAGCGGCCGCTCGGGCTCGGGATCGACATCGTGATCCACTCGGCCTCGAAATACATCTCCGGCCATTCCGACGTGGTGGCCGGCGTCGTGGTGTCGTCGCAGGCGCATGTCGACCGCATCCGCGACCTGACGCTGCCGCTGCTCGGCGGCAAGCTCGCGCCGTTCGAGGCCTGGCTGCTGATCCGCGGGCTGCGCACGCTGACGGCGCGCATGGCGCAGCACCAGGCGACGGCGGATCTGTTCGTCGACCGGCTGTCGGCGCTGCCCTTCGTGCGGCGGGTCAACTCGCCCGGCGCGAATTCCGCGCCCGGGCTGACCGGACGCTCCGGGTTGATGTCGGTCGAGTTCGATGACAGCGTCGACATCCCGCGCCTCGCCGACGCGCTCGGACATTTCCGCCTCGGCGTCAGCTGGGGCGGCTTCGAGAGCCTGATCCTGCCGGCGCGCGTCGGTCTCGCGCAGGCGGGCGCGCACAACTCGATGCGCGCCTTCGGCGTCTCGCCCAACCTCGTGCGCCTCAGCCTCGGGCTGGAGAGCGCGGCCGACCTCTGGAGCGACATGGAGGCCGCCCTGAGCCGGAGCCGGAACTGACGACGTCTCGAAACAACACGGAGGACAGATCCATGATGCGACGATTGACGGCGGCGAGCCTCACGGCCCTGCTGCTCGCGACGGCGGCGAACGCCCAATCGCTGAAACTGGTCGAGGTGATCACCAGTCCCGAGCGCACCGAGACGCTGAGCCAGATGGTCGCGGAGTTCGAGACCGCGAACCCCGGCGTCGATGTCGAGATCGTCTCGATCCCCTGGGGCCAGGCCTTCGAGACCGTGGCCACCATGATCGCCGGCGGCGACGTGCCCGACGTGATCGAGATGCCCGACACCTGGGCGGCGCTCTACGCCGACCGGCTGATGGCGCTCGACGACCGGATCGACGCCTGGGAGCACGGCGCGACCCTCACCGACAAGACCCGGGACATGGGCATGCTCGCGGACGGGCGCATGACGATGATCCCCTACGGCTTCTATCTGCGGGCGATGTTCTACAACAAGAAGCTGCTGGAGGAGGCCGGCGTCGCGCCGCCGAAGACGATGGACGAGTTCATGGCCGCCTCCGAGGCGGTGTCCAAGCTCGACGGAAAGTATGGCTACTGCCTGCGCGGCGGGCCCGGCGGCACCAATGGCTGGATCATGATGGCCGCGGTGATGAACGGGACCAACGAGTTCTTCACCGAGGACGGCCAGAGCCGGATCAACGAACCCGGCTCGGTCGCCGGGCTGCAGTTCCTGATGGACCTCTACCAGAAGGGCTATGCGCCGAGGGATTCCGTCAACTGGGGCTTCAACGAGATCGTCGCGGGGTTCTATTCCGGCGCCTGCGCCTTCCTCGACCAGGATCCGGACGCGCTGATCGCCATCGCCGAGCGCATGCCGCCCGAGGATTTCGCGGTGATCCCGATGCCGCTCGGGCCGGAGGGCAAGGCCTTCCCGACCATCGGCTTCGCCGGCTGGTCGGTGTTCGAGGCGACCGAGAACCCCGACGCCGCCTGGGACCTCGTCGCGCATCTGTCCTCGCCGGAGTCGAACTCGGCCTGGAGCAAGCGCGTCGGCGTCATCCCGATCCACGAGGGCGCCGATCAGGACCCGTTCTTTAGGACCGAGCAGTTCGCCGGCTGGTTCGAGGAGCTCAACAGCCCGGACTACGTGCCGACGGTGATGCCGACCTACCTCGAGCAGTGGGGCTATTTCACCAGCACCATCCTGAAGGACACCGCGCAGGAGGCGCTGCTCGGCCAGAAGACCGCGCAGGAGCTGGGCGACGAATGGGCCGCCTTCCTCACCGACGAGTACACCGCATGGCAGGCGCGGCAGTAACCCGCCGCAGGCGGGGCGGGGCGTCCGGGGAAACCCGGGCGCCGCGCTCGCTCTATTTCACCTATGTGGTCGAGCCGTATCTCTACCTGTCGCCGGCGATCGTGCTGATCGGTCTGGTGATCCTCTATCCGCTCCTCGTCGGCATCTCGTTCTCGTTCCAGTCGGTGACGCTGCTGCGCCCCGAACGCGCGGAATGGATCGGCTTCGGCAACTTCGTCGACCTGTGGTCCGACCGCTATTTCTGGATCGCGCTGGAGAACACGCTGGTCTGGACCTTCGGATCGCTGTTCTTCCAGTTCTTCCTCGGGCTCGGCCTCGCCCTGCTGCTCAACACCAAATTCCCCGGCCGGCGGATGTTCCAGGCGCTGGTGTTCCTGCCCTGGGCTGTGCCGACCTTCCTCTCGGCGCTGACCTGGGCCTGGCTGTTCAACCCCACCATCGGGCCGCTGCCGCACTGGCTCTACGCCATCGGCCTGCTGCCGGAGCCGATGAACATCCTCGGCGACCCCGACCTCGCGATCTGGGGGCCGATCGCGGCCAATGTCTGGTTCGGGGTGCCGTTCTTCGCGATCACCCTGCTCGCGGCGCTGCAGTCGATCCCGTCGGAGCTCTACGAGGCGGCCGAGATCGACGGCGCCTCGGCCTGGCAGAGCTTCACCAAGATCACCCTGCCGTTCCTCGCGCCGATGATCGCGATCACGGTGATGCTGCGCACGATCTGGATCGCCAACTTCGCCGACATGATCTTCATCATGACCGCGGGCGGGCCGGCGAACTCGACGCAGATCCTGTCGACCTACATCTTCACCACCGCCTTCCGGCGGCTCGATTTCGGCTACGCCTCGGCGATCGCGGTGGCGCTGCTGATCCTCTTGTTCATCTATGCGGTGATCTTCATGGCATTGCGGCGCAGGCTGGTGAAGGTCTGATGCGCGTCGCCGCCCCCGCGACGCCGCTGCTGGCCTTCGGCAAGTTCGCCGCGATCGCCTTCTATCTCGGCTTCGCGCTGTTCCCGATCTACTGGCTGGTGAAGATCGCGATCACCCCCGAGCGGCTGATCTACAGCGAAGGCACCGCGCTCTGGCCGAGCGCCACCACGCTCGGCAACTTCGCCGCGGTGATCTGGACGACCGACTTCCTCGTGTTCTTCCGCAACAGCCTGATCGTCTCGCTGTCGACCGCGGCGGTGACCACCGCCGTCGCCGCCGCCGCCGGCTACGCCTTCTCGCGCTTCGACTTTCCCGGGCGCAAGATCGTCATCGCGCTGATGCTGCTGACGCAGATGTTCCCGCTGCTGATGATCATCGCGCCGATCTACAAGATCGTCGCCTCGCTCGGGCTGCTGAACTCGCTCACCAGCCTGATCCTCGTCTACACCGCGTTCAACGTGCCCTTCGCGACCTTCCTGATGCAGTCGTTCTTCGACGGCATCCCCAAGGATCTGGAGGACGCGGCGATGATGGACGGCTGCACCCGCTTCCAGGCGCTGCGCAAGGTGATCCTGCCGCTGACGCTGCCCGGGCTCGGGGCGACGCTCGGCTTCATCTTCACCGCCGCCTGGAGCGAGGTGCTGTTCGCGCTGATGCTGATCCGCTCGACCGACAGCATGACCTTCCCGGTCGGGCTGCTCACCTTCGTCTCGAAGTTCTCGGTGGACTGGGGCCAGATGATGGCGGCGGGCGTGCTCGCCCTGATCCCCTCCTGCCTCTTCTTCGTCTTCATCCAGCGCTACCTCGTCCAGGGGCTGACGGCGGGCGCGGTAAAGGGATAACGGCCATGGCCAAGATGGAGCTGCGCGGCGTCGGCAAGCGCTACCACCTGCAGGAGGTGCTGCGCGACATCGACCTCGCCATCGCCGATGGGGAGTTCATCGTGCTGGTCGGCCCCTCCGGCTGCGGCAAGTCCACCCTCTTGCGGATGATCGCGGGGCTGGAGCCGATCACCTCGGGCGAGTTCACCATCGACGGCGCGCGGATGAACGACGTCGCCCCGCGCGACCGCGACATCGCGATGGTGTTCCAGTCCTACGCGCTCTATCCGCATATGGACGTGGCGCGGAACATGGGCTTCTCGATGGAGATCCGCGGCGCCGACACCGCCACGCGCCTCGGCAAGGTCGCCGCCGCGGCCAAAACCCTCGGCCTCGCCGCCCTGACCGAACGCCTGCCGCGCGCGCTGTCGGGCGGCCAGCGCCAGCGCGTCGCGATGGGCCGCGCCATCGTGCGCGACCCCAAGGCTTTCCTGTTCGACGAGCCGCTGTCGAACCTCGACGCCGCGCTGCGCGTCGAGATGCGGCTGGAGATCGCGCGCCTGCACCAACGGCTGGGCGCGACGATGATCTACGTCACCCACGACCAGGTCGAGGCGCTGACGCTGGCCGACCGCATCGTGGTGCTCGACGCCGGCGTGATCCAGCAGGTCGGCACCCCGCTCGACCTCTACGAGACCCCCGCCAACCGCTTCGTCGCCCGCTTCATCGGCTCGCCGACGATGAACGTGCTGCCGGTCACCACCGCCGAGGGCGCGGTCCGGCTGGCGAACGGCGCGGCGGTGCCGCTGCCGCCGCTCGCCGGCGCGGTCGCCGAAGTCGGCTTCCGGCCCGAGCATCTCGACGTGGCCGACCCCGACGGGGCGCAGCTGACAGGCCGCGCCGATGTCGTCGAGCACCTCGGATCGGACACCAACATCTACGTCCAGGTCGATGGCGTCGGCGGCCTGATGGTGCGCCAGCACGGCCATATCCCGCTGCGCGCCGGCGATACGGTCGGCATCGGCATCCAGCCGGGCAAGACCCACGCCTTCGCCGCGGACGGACGCGCGCTGCGCGCCTGACGCCGCGGGCCGAGCCCGGTCGATCCCGCGTTGCGGCGCCGCCGCCGGCTCTGTAAGGATCCCGCGACGTCACGCCGCCCGCCTCTT
>CAYTMB010000048.1:8839-11824 GCA_964438465.1 uncultured Rhodovulum sp.
AGCTCGGCGTCGAGATGCCGACCCGGGCCGACATGGAGGAGATCGAGCATTCCAGCCGCCTCTATCTCGAGAACGGCGTGGCCTTCCTGACCGCGACGCTGCCCGAAGGCGCCGACAGCGACGACCCGACCCTCGCGCCGGTGACCTTCGTGCTCGCGCCCGCCCGGCTCGTCACCCTGCGCCACCACGAGCCGCTCTCGTTTACGACCTTCCCGCTGCAGACGCAGAAGGCGCCGGTGTCCTGCGCCAGCGCCGAAGGCGTGCTGATGGGCCTGCTCGACGCGGTCACCGACCGGCTCGCCGACGTGCTCGAGCGCGCCAAGCGCGAGATCGACGCGCTGTCGCGCTCGGTGTTCCGCCGCTCGGAAACCCCGCAGGACAAGTCCCTGAGCTTCCAGACCACGCTGGAGCAGATCGGCCGCAAGGGCGACCTCGTCTCGAAGATGCGCGAGAGCCTGACCTCGATGGAGCGCCTGCTCGGCTTCCTCGGCCAGGTGACGCTGATGCGCAAGAGCGACAAGGACATCCGCGGCGCGGTCAAGACCCTGTCGCGCGACGTTCACTCGCTGATCGAATACACCCAGTTCCTCGGCGACAAGATCACCCTGCTGCTCGACGCCACCCTGGGGATGATCGACATCGAGCAGAGCGGCATCATCAAGATCTTCTCGGTCGCCGCCGTGGTGTTCCTGCCGCCGACGCTGGTCGCCTCGATCTACGGCATGAACTTCGCCGTCATGCCCGAGCTGAACTGGGAGTTCGGCTATCCGTTCGCGATCCTGACGATGATCCTCGCGGCGATCCTGCCCTATCGCTACTCCAAGCACCGGGGCTGGCTGTGATCGCGGCCGCCTGCGCGGGTCAGCCCGGCGCGTCTCCCAGCCGGCGCCGCCGGATCAGATGAAACCGTCCGTCCGCCGCCTCGCCGAACAGGCACAGGTCCTCGAAGGCGACCGGCTCGGCGAGGACCGGCGCCAGCAGCGGCGCCAGCGCCGCGCGCACCGCCGCCTGCTCGTCCGGCGGCAGCGCGCCGGTCAGCGTCAGGTGGAAGCGGAACTGTTCGAGCACATAGGGATAGCCCCAGGCCGCCAGATATTCCGACTGTCGGTCGACCAGCATCTCCGGGTTGCGCCGGGCGATCTCCTCGGGCTGCGCCAGCGCCCGGAACCCGTCGAGCCGCATCACGCAGGCCGCCGCCAGCGCATCGAGATGCGGAACCGGCGCCGTCGGCGTCAGCGCCAGGAACGCGTCGATGGCCGTCAGCGCGACCGCCAGCTCGAACGGCGCGTGCTCGGCGGCCAGATCGCGCAGCGCCGCGTCGAGCGCGGCGGGCTCCGCGCCCTCGGCCAGCCGGAACGGCGCCTTCAGCGTGCCGTGAAAGCCGTACCGGCGCGGCGCGGCGACGATCTCGGCGCGCGGCCGCGGCAGGCCCTCGGGCTCGGGACCCCGGACCGCGGCGCCGGCCTCGGCGTCCCAGCCCAGCCAGGCCGCGCCGAAGCGGCCGAGCGCGGTGTCCGGCCGCGGCGCAAAATAGACCGCGTAGCGCCGAAAATCCCTGGTCATCTCGCTCTCCTCGGATCCGCCCATGCCACAGCCTGACCCGCCCGCGCAACCGCCCCGGATCGTTCTCGCCAACGCCCGCCTCGTGCTGCCGGACGAGGTGATCGCGGGATCGCTCGCGCTCGCCGGCGGCCGGATCGTCGCGATCGACGCCGGCGCCGCGGTTCCGCCCGGCGCGCTTGACCTCGGCGGCGACCTGCTCGCGCCGGGGCTGGTCGAGCTGCACACCGACAACCTCGAGCGCCACCTGCAGCCGCGGCCCGGGGTGCACTGGCCCGCCCCGGCGGCGATCGTCGCGCATGACGCCGAATTCGCCGGCTGCGGCGTCACCACGGTGTTCGACGCGCTGCGGGTCGGCTCGCTGCTGTCGGGCTTCCGCTACCGAAAATACGCCCGCCCGGTCGCCTCCGCGATCATCGCGCTGCACCGCGCCGGCGCGCTGCGGATCCGGCACCGGCTGCACCTGCGCGCCGAGATCTGCTCGGAGACGCTCGAGGAGGAGCTCGACGAGTTCGGCGCCGACGACCGGGTCGGCATCGTCAGCCTGATGGACCACACCCCCGGCCAGCGCCAGTTCGCCGATGTCGGCACGCTGCGCGCCTACATCATGGGCAAGCACGGCATGACCGAGGCCGAGTTCGCCGGGCATGTCGCGGAGCTGACCGCGATCCACGCCCGGTATGGCGCCCGCCACGAGGCCGCCGCGGTCGCCGCCGCGGCGCGCTTCGGCGCGGTCCTCGCCAGCCACGACGACGCCACCGCCGCGCAGGTCGCGGTCTCGGCCGGCCACGGCGCGCGCATCGCCGAGTTTCCCACCACGGCGGAGGCCGCCGCCGCCTGCCGCGCCAGCGGCGTCGCGGTGATGGCCGGCGCGCCGAACCTGCTGCGCGGCGGCTCGCATTCCGGCAACGTCGCCGCCGGCTGCCTCGCCGACGCCGGGCTTCTCGACATCCTGTCCTCCGACTATGCCCCCGCCAGCCTGCTGCTCGCGGCGATCCGCCTCGGCGAGCGCGGCGGCGACCTCGCCGCCGGCCTCGCCTCCGTCACCGCCGCCCCGGCCGCCGCCGCAGGCCTGACCGACCGCGGCCGCCTCGCGCCCGGCCTGAAGGCCGACCTCGTCCGCATCCGCCTGCAGGACGGCCTGCCGCTGGTGCGCGGGGTCTGGGTCGGCGGCGAGCGGGTCGCCTGACTGCGCTGTGCACGCGTGCGCGGACGATTAAGGCATTGAATTACAACGGTAATATCAGAAAATTTCACAGTCTGGTAAGGACTGCGAACGCGCGTTCCGGCGCGTCAGACGACCTCCGCCTGATCGCCTCGGGTCGCGCCCCTTCGAGCGAAGCGCGCGCCCCGGATCGCGCGAGCGCGGAGGGCGAGGGGCGCCGGGCTTCCCCGTCGGTCTCCAATCGGTGCGCGCCTGCCTGG
>CAYTMB010000049.1:0-11805 GCA_964438465.1 uncultured Rhodovulum sp.
GCCTGGCCCTTCTGGCCGTTGATCGACGAGATGTTGACGACGCGGCCGAACTTGCGGTCGCGCATGCCGTTCCAGACCCCGTGCGTCATGTTGAAGACGCCGGTGAGGTTGGTGTCGATCACCTCTTTCCACTGCTGCGGCGTCATCTTGTGGAACATCGCGTCCCGGGTGATGCCGGCGTTGTTCACCAGCACGTCGACCGGGCCGAGCTCGGCCTCGACCTGCTTGATGCCCGCAGCGCAGGCGTCATAGTCGGCGACCGACCACTTGTAGGTCTTGATCCCGGTGTCGGCGGTGAACTTGGAGGCCGCTTCGTCGTTGCCGGCGTAGTTGGCCGCGACCGTGAAGCCGGCGTCCTTGAGCGCGATCGAGATCGCCTCGCCGATGCCGCGCGATCCCCCGGTGACAAGCGCCACTCGTCCCATAGTCATTCCCCCTTTTTGGTTTCTTGCAGTGCCGGGGACGGGGCGCCGCCCGTCCCCTCAGTCACGCCGACCGGATCACGGGCGCTCGACGCAGAGCGCCACACCCATGCCGCCGCCGATGCACAGCGTCGCGAGGCCCTTCTTGGCGCCGCGGCGCTTCATCTCGTAGAGCAGGGTGTTGAGCACCCGCGCGCCCGAGGCCCCGATCGGGTGGCCGATGGCGATGGCGCCGCCGTTCACGTTCACGATCGACGGATCCCAGCCCATGTCCTTGTTCACCGCGCAGGCCTGCGCGGCGAAGGCCTCGTTGGCCTCGACGAGGTCGAGGTCCTCGACCTTCCAGCCGGCCTTGGCCAGCGCCTTGCGGCTGGCGTAGATCGGGCCGACGCCCATGATCTTCGGGTCGAGGCCCGCGGTGGCGTAGGAGACGATCCGCGCCAGCGGCTCGATGCCGCGCTTCTCGGCGTTGTCGGCGGTCATCAGCAGCGTCATCGCCGCGCCGTCGTTCAGCCCGGAGGCGTTGCCGGCGGTCACGGTGCCGTCCTTGGAGAAGGCGGGCTTCAGCTTGGCCATCGTCTCCAGCGTCGCGCCGTGGCGGATGTACTCGTCCTTGTCGACCACCACGTCGCCCTTGCGGCCCTTCACGGTGAAGGCGGCGATCTCCTCGTCGAACTTGCCGGCCTTCTGCGCGGCTTCGGCCTTGTTCTGGCTCGCCACCGCGAACTCGTCCTGCTGCTCGCGGGTGATCTGCCACTCGGTGGCGACGTTCTCGGCGGTCACGCCCATGTGGATGTTGTTGAAGGCGTCCCAGAGGCCGTCCTTGATCATCGAATCGACGAACTTCATGTCGCCCATCTTCTGCCCCGAGCGCAGATGCGCGACATGCGGCGACAGGCTCATGCTCTCCTGGCCGCCGGCGACGATGATCTCGGCGTCGCCGAGCATGATGTGCTGCGCCCCGAGCGCCACGGCGCGCAGGCCGGAGCCGCAGACCTGGTTGAGGCTCCAGGCGGCGCTTTCCCGCGGCAGGCCGGCGTTGATATGCGCCTGCCGGGCCGGGTTCTGGCCCTGGCCGGCGGTCAGCACCTGACCGAGGATGGTCTCCGAGACATCCGCGGCGTCGACGCCGGCGCGCGCGAGCACCGCCTGGATCGTCGCCGCGCCGAGCTCATGCGCCGGGGTCGCGGCGAAGGCGCCGTTGAAGCTGCCCACCGGCGTGCGCGCCGCCGATGCGATTACGATGTCGGTCATGGTTCCCCCTCATCGAGCCGCCCCGCGAGGAGGCGGCTCCGGTCATGCGCCAAACCATGCGGACGATTCGCCGCAGGCGCTTCACGAGCAAACTCGTTGCACACCTGCGCGGCGCGCTCAACCGGCATGGGCGCGCAGGAAGGCCGCCATCGGCCGCCAGACCTGCGCCCGCGCGGCGCTGCCCACGACCATCCCGACATGGCCGGTGCGCGGCTGGACCACCGTCGCGCCGGGGATCGCCGCCGGCAGGCCGAAGGCCAGCGCCGGGGGCGCGATCGAATCGCGCAGGCCGCAGAACGCCAGCATCGGCATCCGGATCGCGGCCGGGTCGACCGCGTCGCCGAGGAACCGCCAGGCGCGCGCCGCGGTGACGTTGCGGATCTGCCAGTCGATCAGCAGCTCGCGCGCGGCGGGCGCCGCCATCGGCACGCCGTCGGCCAGCCAGTCCTCGAGCGCGACGAAATGCCTGGCGGCGGCGCTGGCGGGATCGAGCCGGGCGAGCTTCTGGAACTTGATCGCCGCCTGCATCGGGCTGACCAGCGCGAACAGCATCTGGAAGATCGAGACCGGGACCAGCCCGAAGGCCTGGCCGAGCGCGTCGATCTGCCGGGCGATGCGGTCCGGCCCCTGGGCGCGAATCATCGCGCGCAGCCCGCCGACGACGCCGCGGGTCGAGGCGAAGTCCCAGGGCGCGCCGATGGTCGCGAATGCGCTGATCCCCTCCGGCGCCCGGGCCGCGAGGCCCGCCGCCAGCGTGCCGCCCATGCAGTACCCCATCAGCGCCACCGGCCGGCCGCTGGTCGCCTGCAGATGCCGCAGCGCCGGAATCAGCCGCCGCGCGCCATAGTCGTCGAGGGTGAAACCCGCCTCGGCGCGGCCCGGACTGCCCCAGTCGAGCAGCACCGGGCGCAGGCCCTCCGAGGCCAGCCAGCGCAGCATCGACGTGCGCGGCGCGAGATCGAGGATATAGGCGCGGTTGATCAGGCTCGGCGCCACCAGCACCGGCGGACCGTTCGGATCCGTCGCTTCGGGCGTCGCGCCGAAGTCGAGCAGCCGCGCCTCGCCCTCGCGCCAGATCGTCGGCGGCTCGACGACGCTGCGGCGATAGGGATGATTCTGCCAGATCTCGATGCCGCGCACGGCGGCCGACAGCCGGGCGCCGATCTCGCGCGCGACCTCGATGCGGTCGAGATCCGGGCCAAGGCCGGCGGCGGCCGCGGCGAGATGCGGGCTCCAGGGAAAGTCGGCGGCGTCCGCGCGCGGCGCCGCGAGCAGCGCCTGCGCATAGGCCGACAGCGCCGCGCCGAGATGGAAGACCAGCGGGCTGGGCTCGCCCAGGCGATACGGCGGCGGCCCGGTCACCCGCCGGCCTTCGCGTCCTTGCGCGCGAGCTCCGCGGGGGTCGCCTGCGCCGCGGCGTGGGTGAGCTGCCGCTCCCACAGATCGAGATAGGCGGCCGCGCGCCGGCGCTCGGAATCGGCGGCGCGCTCGGGCGGTTTGCCCTCGGCGTCGTTCGCAGATGCGGAATTTCGTTGCGCCATGTTCAACCCCGGGTAAATTGGCGTCCAGAGCCGCCTCACCCAGGAGACAGTCGCTTGGCCGATAAGAACCAAACTGCGGACGAGCCGATCATCATCAAGAAATACGCCAATCGGCGGCTCTACAACACCGCGAAATCGAGCTACGTCACGTTGGACCACCTCGCCCAGATGGTGCGCGACGGCCAGGATTTCGTGGTCAACGACGCCAAGACGAGCGAGGACATCACCCGCGGCGTGCTGGCCCAGATCATCTTCGAGGAAGAGGCGAAGGAAGGCCAGACCATGCTGCCGGCGAACTTCCTGCGCTCGCTGATCCGGCTCTACGGCGACACGCTGCAGGGCTTCGTGCCGGGGTATCTCGACGCCTCGATGGAGACCTTCGCCAAGAACCAGGAGCGGATGCGCGAGCAGGTGTCCAAGGCCTTCGAGGCCAACCCTGCGCTGGCGAACTTCGAGGCGCTCGCGCGCACCAACATGGAGTGGTTCGAGAACGCGATGCGGATGTTCGCGCCGTTCACCGCCGGCATGGCGGCGAAGGGACCGGGCGCGCCCGACGCGCCGAGCGGCAAGGATGTCGAACTGGAGACCCTGAAGGAACAGCTCGCCGCGATGCAGGTCCAGCTCAACAAGCTCGTCAAGGACGGCTGACGCCGCCCCCGCCGCGCTCAGCCCGCGCGGCGCTGCGGCTCGGCGGCGGGCAGTTCGGGCCGCGCCGAGGGACGGCCGTAGCGGTAGCCCTGGAAACAGTCGACGCCGAGCCCGCGCAGCGCCGCGGCGTCGGCGGCGCATTCGACGCGCTCGGCGATGGCCATCATCTCGAAATGCCGCGCGACCTTCATCAGGCATTCCACCAGCAGCCGCGCGTCGGGCGACCGGCTGACGCCCTGCACGAAGGCGCCGTCGATCTTGACCATGTCGAAGCGAAAGTCGCGGAAATGCCGGAACCCGGTGGCGCCCGCGCCGAAATCGTCGAGCGCGAAGGCGCAGCCGAAGCCGCGCACATGCTCCATGAAGTCGATGGTCTGGCCGGACTGGTCGATCGCCGCGGTCTCGGTGATCTCGAGGATCAGCCGGTCGGTCACCCGCCGGTCGCGCCCCGCCGCGGCGCCGAGCGTGGCGAGCCAGTCGGCGTCGCCCATCGAGCGCGGCGACATATTCACCGACAGCCGCAGGCCCGGGGTCTCCGCCAGCGCCGCGCAGGCCGAGGCCAGCGCGAGGCGGTCGATCGCGCGCCCCAGCGGGCCGTCCTCGACATGCGGCAGGAAGGCCGCGGCCGGCAGGATCTGACCGCCCGGCAGGGTCAGCCGCGCCAGCATCTCGAAGAACGCCGGGAAGCGCGGGTTCGCGGCGCTCACCACCGGCTGGAAGTGAAAGCCGACGCGCCCCTGCGCCAGCGCCTGCGCCACGGTGAAGCGGATGCGCGCCTTGGCCTCGATGCGCTCGGTCGGCGCCGGCCCCTCGCCTGCGGCGAGCGCCTTGAGGTACGAGAACGCGTCGAGGCGAGGGGGCTGTTCCATGGCGCGAGGGACCTTGCCGTTGCTGCTGCTGTGCCCGCTTACCTAACGCGGTGTTCCTTAATTGTTCGTCAATCGCGTAAAACTGTCGGCATGGCGGTCTGCGCCCGTCGCTGACCGCGCGACGGGGAGCCCGCTTGCCGGTCGGCGCGTTCGCCGCTAAGCGGGGCCGCATGAAACTCCTCTTTCTCGGTGACGTGATGGGCCGCGCCGGCCGCGCGGCGGTGACGGCCGAGCTGCCGGGCCTGCGCCGCAGGCTCGGGCTCGATTTCGTCGTGGTCAACGCCGAGAACGCCTCGGGCGGCATGGGCCTGACCGGCCCGCACGCAAACGACCTGCTCGCCGCCGGCGCCGACTGCCTGACGCTGGGCGACCACGCCTTCGACCAGCGCGAGATGCTCGGCTTCATCGAGACCGAGCCGCGGATCGTCCGCCCGCTCAACTACGCCAAGGCGGCGCCCGGACAGGGCGCGCGGCTGTTCGACGCGCCGGGCGGGCGCAAGGTGTTCGTCACCCAGGCGCTCGGCCAGGTGTTCATGAAACGCCCGTTCGACGACCCGTTCTCCGCCCTCGACGCAGCGCTGAAGGCGGCGCCGCTCGGCGGCCGGGCCAACGCGGTGATCGTCGACGTGCACGCCGAGGCGACCTCGGAGAAGATGGCGCTCGGCCACTGGTGCGACGGCCGCGCCAGCCTCGTCGTCGGCACCCACACCCATGTGCCGACCGCCGACACCCAGATCCTCGCCCGCGGCGCCGCCTACCAGACCGACGCCGGCATGTGCGGCGACTACGACAGCGTCATCGGCATGGACAAGCTCGAGCCGATCTCGCGCTTCGTCACCGGCATGGCCAAGGGCCGCTTCACGCCCGCCGAAGGCCCCGCGACGCTCAGCGGCGTCTACGTCGAGACCGACGACGCCACCGGCCGCGCCACCCGCGCCGAGCCGCTGCGCCTCGGCGGGCGGCTCGCGCCGGCGCTGCCGGCGTGACTCTCGGCCGCTTCGCGCCCGCAGCGATGCTGTTCGCCACCGGGGCCGCCTGGGGGCTGACCATGCCGCTGATCCGCGTCGCGGTCTCGACCGGCCACCAGCCCTTCGGCATCGTGCTGTGGCAGAAGGTGATCATGGCCGCGCTGCTCGGCGCGCTGGTCCGGGGGATGCGCCTGCGCGGAACCTTCGCCGTCCGCCACCTGCCGCTGTTCGTCATGGTCGCGGCGTTCGGCGCGATCCTGCCCGGCTACTTCAGCTACCTGACCGCCGCCGAGCTGCCCGCCGGCGTGCGCTCGATCATCCTCGCCATCGTGCCGATGTTCGTGCTGCCGATGGCGCTGGCGCTCGGCTTCGAACGCCCCGACGCCCGCCGCGCCGCGGGCGTCGGGCTCGGCGGCGCCGCGATCGTGGCGATCGCCCTGCCCGGCGGCGGCGGCGTCGGACCCGCCTTCGGCGTCGGGGTGATCCTGCTCGCGCTGATCTCGCCGGTCAGCTACGCGGTCGAGGCGAACTTCCTCGCCTGGCGCGGCTCGGAGGGGCTGCACCCGTTCCAGCTGCTGCTCGGGGCCTCGCTCGTCGGCATCGTGCTGACCTGGCCGCTGGCGGCCGCGACCGGCCAGACGATCGACCTCGCCCGCGCCTGGGGACCCGCCGACTGGGCGATCCTCGCCGCGGGCGTGCTGAACGCGCTGGCCTATTCCGGCTATGTCTGGCTGGTCGGACGCGCCGGCTCGGTCTTCGCCAGCCAGATCGCCTATCTCGTGACCGCCTTCGGGGTGATCTGGTCGATGCTGCTGCTCGGCGAGCGCTATTCCGGCTGGGTCTGGCTCGCCTTCGGGCTGATGCTGGTGGGCGTCGCGCTGGTGCAACCGCGCCGAATCCGGGCCGAGGCCCCCTGACCACAGCTCCGGCGTGGTTCCGCTGCGGTGCAACAATCGGCTTGCCGGCAGAAGACTCCTTCTACAAGAGTGTCCCCGTCAGCTACGTCCATGCTCCGGGACGACTGAAGCAGGCCAAGAACGAGGCGCAACGTGATCGAACTGCTCAACCACGAAGCCTTTCCGGCGGTGCTGACCCTGACCGTTCTCGTCGGGATGCTGTTGCTGTTCCTGCTCGAGGTCATGCCGGTCGAAGTGACCGCAATGTCGGGAGCGGCCGCCCTCGTGCTGCTCGGTCAGGTGTCGGCGGAGGGCGTTCTGACCGCCTTCGCCAATCCCGCGCCCTGGACCATCGCCGCGATGTTCATCGTGTCGGGCGGACTGGTCCGGACGGGGTTGATCAGCGGCTTCACCCGGATGGTGTCCAGGCGCGCGGCGCGGCACAAGGTGCTGGTGATCCTCGGCGTCGCGTTCTTCCTCTCCTGCGCCTCGCCGTTCATGAACAACACGCCGCTGGTCGCGATGATGATCCCGGTGACCATCCAGCTCGCGCACACCATGGGTCTCGCGCCGTCCAAGCTCCTGATCCCGCTGTCGTACCAGACGGTGCTCGCCGGGATGATCTCGATGATCGGCACTTCGACCAATATTCTGGTCGATGGCGTGGCCCGCGCCCAGGGGTTGCGACCGTTCGGGCTCTTCGAGATCGCCCCGCTCGGGATCGCGGTCACCATCGTCGGCTTCGCGACCATGTGGATCCTGGTGCCGCGCTTCCTGCCCAACCGGGATTCGATGGCGGACCTGCTCGGCTCGCGCAAGCGGATGAAGTATTTCACCGAGGTCGTCGTGCCCGAGGGCTCGCCGCTGATCGGCCAGGGCGTGATGTCGGTCGCCATCTTCAAGCGCGACGGAATGCGGGTGATCGACGTGCTGCGCGGCGACGAATCGATGCGCCGCCAGTTCCCCGAGGTCGTGCTGGCCGAAGGCGACCGCGTGGTCATCCGCACCGAGATGCAGGAGCTGCTCGGCCTCAAGGACCACAGCCATATCACGCTGGTGGATCGCGTCGGCTCGAAGAGCACGACCACGGTCGAGGCGCTGATCCTGCCCGACTGCAAGCTCGTGGGGCGCTCGCTCGGCTCGCTGCGGCTGCGCCGCCGCTACGGCGTCTACCCGCTCGCCGTGCACCGGCGGAACCAGAACATCGGCCGCCAGCTCGACGACGTGACCGTGCGCGTCGGCGACACGCTGCTGCTCGAAGGCGCGCCCGACGACATCCGCCGGCTCGCGGCGGACGTCGATCTCGTCAACCTGAGCGAAACCACCGACAAGCCGTTCAAGCGCGGGCGCGCGCCGGTCGTGCTCGCGGTGCTGGGCGCGATCGTGTTCCTCTCGGCCATCGAGATCGCGCCGATCCAGATTCTCGCGATGCTCGGGGTGGTGGTGCTGCTCGTCACCGGAACCGTCGAGCCGGAGGAGGCCTACAGCACCGTCAGCGCCTCGCTGCTGGTGCTGATCCTCTCGATGCTGGTGGTCGGCGAGGCGCTGGACCAGTCGGGCGCGGTGCAGCTGCTCGTCAGCTGGGTCTCGCCGTCGCTGGCGCAGATGTCGCCGCTGATGGTGCTGTTCGCGCTCTACTTCTTCACCCAGATCCTGACCGAGCTGCTGTCGAACAACGCCGTGGCGGTCGTGGTCACGCCGGTCGCGATCGCGCTGGCGCTCAGCCTCGGGCTCGATCCGCGGGGCTTCGTGGTCGCGGTGATGTTCGCCGCCACGCTCGCCTTCGCGACGCCGATCGGCTACCAGACCAACACGATGGTCTACGGACCGGGCGGCTACAAGTTCTCGGACTACTGCCGGATCGGCATTCCGCTGAACATCATCACCGGCGTCACCGCCTGCCTGCTGATCCCGCTGATCTGGCCGCTGACGCCGGGTTGAAAGCCCGGCCTGACGCGTCCTATAAGGCGCGCCAGCACCACGACAGCGGACGGAGACTCCCATGGCGGGCCATTCGAAATGGGCCAACATCCAGCATCGCAAGGGCCGGCAGGACGCCGTCCGCGCCAAGCTGTTCTCGAAGCTGTCCAAGGAGATCACCGTCGCCGCCAAGATGGGCGACCCCGACCCCGACAAGAACCCGCGCCTGCGCCTCGCGATCAAGGAGGCCAAGGCCGTCTCGATGCCCAAGGACAACATCGAGCGCGCGATCAGGAAATCGGTCGCCGGCGACGCCGAGAACTACGAGGAGATCCGCTACGAGGGCTACGGCCCGAACGGGGTGGCGATCATCGTCGAGGCGATGACCGACAACCGCAACCGGACCGCCTCGAACGTGCGCTCGACCTTCACCAAGCGCGGCGGGAACCTCGGCGAGACGGGCTCGGTCGGCTTCCTGTTCGACCGCAAGGGCCAGATCGTCTACGCCAGCGGCGACGCCGACGCGGTGATGGAGGCCGCCATCGAGGCCGGGGCCGAGGACGTCGAGAGCGGCGAGGACGGCCATGTGATCTGGTGCGCCGCGGAGGACCTGAACGACGTCTCGACCGCGCTGGAGGCGGCGCTCGGCGAGGCGGAATCGACCAAGCTGGTCTGGCGGCCGCAGACCACCACCGAGCTCGACCTCGAGGCGGCGCAGAGCCTGATGAAGCTGATCGAGGCGCTGGAGGACGACGACGACGTGCAGTCGGTCACCGCCAACTTCGAGATCTCCGACGAGGTCATGGCGCGGCTGTAACACGCTGTTACAGAGGTCAAGTCGTTGATCTTCCTAAGGTAACTGGCGGTCCCGACGTGGGACCGCCGCGTCCGAAGCCTGATCGCGGAGGATCCGATGCGCCTCGAAGGCTCCTGTCACTGCGGCGCCGTCCGCTTCGCGCTCGAGTCGCGCCACCCCTATCCCTTCAACCTCTGCTACTGCGGAATCTGCCGCAAGACCGCCGGGGGCGGCGGCTTCGCGATCAACCTCGGCGGCGACGCCGACAGCCTCGAGGTCGAGGGCGAGGAGCATCTGCGCAGCTACAGCGCCGTCCTGCGCGACGCCGGCGGCGCGACCGCGCACAGCTCGGCCCAGCGCAAGTTCTGCGGCCTCTGCGGCTCGGCGCTCTGGCTCTGGGACCCGACCTGGCCGGAGCTGATCCATCCGCACGCCTCCGCCATCGACACCCCGCTGCCGGCCCCTCCCGAACGCACGCATCTGATGCTCGGCTCCAGGGCGGCTTGGGTCGAGCCCTGCCTCGGCCCCGCCGACAAGACCTTCGACGGCTATCCCGACGAGAGCATCGCCGACTGGCACGACCGCCTCGGCCTCGCGCGCTGACGTCCGACCCGCCGCCCGTCGCCGGATCGGCCCCGGCCCGCCCCTCGCCCCTGCCCCCGCGCCAATCCGGCGCGGCGCGATTCACCGGGCGTTTACCAAGCTGGCCGAGGCTGCCGCGCGTCGCAGGATGACCGAGGTGGAGAGAATGGACCCGATTCGGCTGAAGATGACCGCGGCGGCGCTGGCGGCGGTGGCGGTGGCGGCGACCGTGCTGGTCGCGGGGGGCGGCCGCGGGCCGGCCCCGGCGCTCGAAGCCGGCGATCCGCTGCTGGCCGACCGGCTCGCCGCCGCGCTGGAGGCGCCGCCGACGCCGCCCGCCCCGCTGGTTCCGGCCAGGGCGCGGGCCGCGGCGCGGACGCCGCCCGCCGGCGCCGAGGAGACCGCGGCCGCCATCGCCGCCGCCACCCGCCTCGCGCTGGCCGAGATCGCCGCCGCCCCCGCCGCGCCCTCGCTCCCCGAGCGGGCGCCGCCGCCGGCCGAGGCCACAGGCTTTCGCCCGGTCGCCGAGGCGGCGGCCCCCGCCTTCGTCATCAGCGCGGCGGACGCCTGGACCGCCGCCGACCAGGGCTGGGCGGCGGCGAGCGGGCTGGCGCCGGCGATGATCGAACCGGGCCCGCGCCCGCGCCGCCCCTGACCCGGGCCGCCGCGCCGGAGCGGCGCGAAACGCCTTGCCTCCGGCGGGCGGCGCGCACATCGTGGCGCGGACGGAGGCAAGGCGATGGCGCGACGACGGACCCTGCGCGAGTGGCATGGCGACGGCTTGCCGGCCGCGCCCGGCAAGGCCGCGACCGGGGCCGGCGGCGCCGCGGACCGCGCCCGCCCGCTGGACGCCCGGCCGGAGCGGCGCGCGTGAGGGCGCTGGCGGCGGTCGCGCTGGCGGCGGGACTCGCGACCCAGGCGGCGGCGCAGGGCATGGTGACCGGGACGGCGTTCTATCGCGAGCGCATCGCGCCGCCGCCGGGCGCGGTGTTCGAGGCGGTGCTCGAGGACGTCAGCCGCGCCGACGCGCCCTCGGTCGAGATCGCCCGCGACGGCGGGGCCGACCGCCCCGGCCCGCCCTTCGCCTTCGCGCTGCCCTACGACCCGGCCGCGATCGACCCGGCCGCGCGCTACAATGTGCGGGCGCGGCTGCTGGTCGACGGCCGGGCGATGTTCACCTCCGACGCGGCCCATCCGGTGATCACCGGCGGCGCGCCGGCCGAGGTCGAGATCGCGATGCGCCGGGCCGCCGAGGCGCCCGCGCCCCGCGGGATGCGCGGCATGGTCACCTACTTCGCCGACGCCGTGCGCTTCGTCGACTGCGCCTCGGGCGTCGCCTATCCGGTGGCGATGGAGGCCGAGCTGCCGGCGCTGCAGCAGGCGGTGATGGCCGGCCGCGCCGCGCCGGAGACCCCGATCCTCGCGACCATCGAGGGCGAGCTGGCCCTGCGCGAGGGCATGGAGGGCGGCGCGGTCGACTCGGTGGTGGTCCACCGCTTCATCGCGGTCTGGCCCGCGCTGGGCTGCGCCCAGGCGGCGGCCGACGCCTCGCTGACCGACACCTACTGGCGCATCCTGCGGCTCGGCGCGCTGGCGCCCGGCGTCGCCGAAGGCGCCCGCGAGCCGCATCTCGTGCTGCACGCGGCCGAGGGGCGGTTCGCGGCGACGGTCGGGTGCAACCAGATGGGCGGCGGCTTCGAGACCGACGGCGGCGCGCTGCGCTTCGGGCAGACGGCGTCGACGCTGATGGCCTGCCCGCCGCCGCTCGATGCGGCCGAACGCGCGCTGGCGGCGACGCTGGCCGCGACCGCTGGCTGGCGGATCAACGGCAACGCGCTGGAGCTGTTCGACGCCGCCGGCGCCCCGATCGCGCTGCTGGAGGCGGTCTATCTCCGCTGACCGCCCGCTG
>CAYTMB010000050.1:0-11753 GCA_964438465.1 uncultured Rhodovulum sp.
CCCACCCAGCGCGACCTGCTCGCCCCCCAGGGCTTCGCCTACACCGCGCTCGAACTCGGCCCCGACGGCGAACGCGCGCAGGTCGTCGACGTGATCGCGGACGTGCTGGTCGCGCGCGAGGACCCGCAGGCGGTGCTCGCGGCGATGGCCGATCCCGCGGTGCGGATCGTGACGCTGACCGTCACCGAAAAGGGCTACTGCCACGAACCCGCCACCGGGGCGCTGAACCGCGCGCATCCCGACATCGTCCACGACCTCGCCGAGGCCGCGCCGCGCTCGGCGCCGGGCTTTCTCGTGCGCGCGCTGCAGCGCCGCCGCGCCGCGGGGCTCGCGCCGTTCACCGTGCTCACCTGCGACAACCTGCCGGAGAACGGCGCGCTGGTGCGCGGCGTCGTGATCGAGCTCGCCGGGCTGATCGACCTCGACCTCGCGGCCTGGATCGCCGCGGCCGGCGCCTTTCCCTGCACGATGGTCGACCGCATCGTGCCCGCCACCAAGCCCGAGGACATAACGCGGCTGGCGGAGATGACCGGCGTGTTCGACGCCTCGCCGGTGATGCACGAGCCGTTCCGCCAGTGGGTCGTCGAGGACCGCTTCGTCGGCGGCGCCCGTCCCGACCTCGGCGCCGTCGGCGTGCAGCTGGTGTCCGAGGTGGCGCCCTTCGAGCTGATGAAGCTGCGCTGCCTGAACGGGACCCATTCCACGCTCGCCTATCTCGGCTATCTCGCCGGCCACGAGACCATCGCCGACGCCGTGGCCGACGCGCCCTTCGCGGCGCTCTGCCGCCGGCTCTGGGCGCAGGAGATCATCCCGACGCTGACGCCGCCCGAAGGCGTCGACCTCGGCGCCTACGCCGAGGCGCTGCTCGCGCGCTACGCCAACCCCGCGATCCGCCACCGCACCTGGCAGATCGCGATGGACGGCACCCAGAAGCTGCCGCAGCGCATTCTCGGCACGCTCGCCGACAACCTCGCCGCGGGTCGGCCCAGCCCGGGCCTGATCCTCGCGGTCGCGGCCTGGATGCGCTACGTCGGCGGCGTCGACGAGACCGGCGCCGCCATCGACGTGCGCGACCCGCTCGCCGCCCGGCTGAAGGCGCTGAGCGACGCAGCACCCGACGCCGCCGGCAAGGTCGCGGCGCTGCTGACGGTGCGCGAGGTGTTTCCCGCGACGCTGGCGGAAGACCCCGAATTGCGCGCCGCGCTGGTCGAGGCCTATCGGACGCTCGAGGCGGGGGGCGCGCGGGCGGCGGTCGCCGGCCTCGCCGGCTGAGGCCCCGGAGTCCGGTCCCACGTTGCGACCGGACTCAAGTCGCTGATTTCACGCCTCTATTCAAGAACGCGATCCGCCGGGCAGCCGTCCCAGTCGTCGTCGCCGAACTTCTCCAGCAGGATTTCGGTCAGCGCGCGGATCTTGTGCGGCGCCGGCTCGGCGGGCGGCGGGCGCACCACATAGAAGCCTGCGGGCGGGATCCGGTAGTCGTCGAGCAGCGTCACGATCTCGCCGCGCTCGATCGCCGGCGCGGCGAGGAAGGCCGGCATCGCCGCGATCCCCAGCCCCGCCACCACGCCCGCAAGCTCGGCCGCGCCGCTGTCGGCCATGAAGCGGCCCCGCGGCCGGTGGGCGAACCGCTTGCCGTCGCGGACGAACCGCCAGACGTTTTCGCCATGCGGGATGGCGTCGTGGTCGGCGAGGTCCGCAGGGGTCTGCGGAACCCCGCGCCGCGCCAGATAGTCCGGGCTCGCCACCATCAGCGCGCGGATCGGCGCGATCCGCCGGGCGATCAGCGAGGAGTCCGCGAGGTTGCCCAGACGCACCGCGGCGTCGAAGCCTTCGCCGACGAGATCGACCACGCGGTCGCTGTAGGAGGCGCTGATCTCCAGCTGCGGATGCCGCGCCGCGAGTTCGGCCAGCACCGGCGCGAGGTGGGAATTGCCGAAGGACATCGGCAGCGCCAGCCGCAGCCGGCCCGTCACGTCGCCCTGCCGGCTCAGCGCGTCGCGCGCCGATTGCAGGTCGGCGACCATCCGCTCGGCGTAGGGCCGGAAATCCGCGCCGGCCTCGGTCAGCGACAGCCCCCGCGTCGTGCGCGCCAGCAGCGGCGCGCCCAGCTCCGCCTCCAGCCGCGCCAGCCGCCGGCTGATCATCGACTTCGACATGCCGAGCCGCGCC
The DNA here is from genome assembly GCA_964438465.1 of uncultured Rhodovulum sp. Lineage (GTDB taxonomy): Bacteria > Pseudomonadota > Alphaproteobacteria > Rhodobacterales > Rhodobacteraceae > Amaricoccus. Next base: position 2,173 of record CAYTMB010000050.1, read on the forward strand.
CCCGCCCGCGTCAGGCTGCCGCTGTCGATCACTTCGATGAACACCCCGATGTCGTCGAGGTCGGGCATCGGCGTTCCCCTTTCTGCAAGAGTGTAGCGCAGATCATGCGGCTAGTGTCGCTGTTCGCGCAACTGCATATTCGGGGGGTATCAAAACGAACTTTCCCGCAGGAGCCCCTTATGACCACCATCCTCGCCCTAGACAGCGCCGTCAGCGGCGACGCCTCGGTCTCCAAGACCCTCGTCCGTGAAGCCGTCGCCGCCCTGACCGCCGCCACGCCCGCCCGCGTCATCGCCCGCGACCTCGGCCGCGACCCGACGCCGCACCTGACCGAAGCCACCGTCGCCGGCGTGCGCGCCGAGCCCGCCAGCGCCGACGAACACGCCGCCCGCGCGCTCAGCGACGCGCTGATCGCCGAGCTGCGCGCCGCCGACATCGTGGTGATCGGCGCGCCGATGTACAATTTCAGCGTCCCGACCGGGCTGCGGTCGTGGTTCGACCATGTGCTGCGCGCCGGCGAGACCTTCAGCTATTCCGAAGCCGGCCCCAAGGGCCTGCTGACCGGCAAGCGCGTCATCGTGATCGAGAGCCGCGGCGGCCTCTACAGCGAGGGCCCGGCGCAGGCGTTCGACTTCCAGGAACCCTACCTGCGCCACCTGCTCGGCTTCATGGGCCTGACCGACGTGACCTTCGTGCGCGCCGAGAAGATCGGCTACGGGCCGGAAGCGCGGGCCGCGGCGATCGCGGCGGCGACGGCCGAGCTGCGCGCGCTGGCCGCGGACGCCCTCTCCGAAGCGGCCTGACGCCCGCGCCGCCCGCCCCGACCGGGGCGGGCCGCCGGTTCATGCGGGCTCCGCCTGACCGCCTCAGGCCGCGCGCTCCCGCGTTAAGCATTGAGCCCCGGTTAAAAAGCGGCAAGCCGCTTTCCAGCCAATTTCCAGCCACAACAAATCCCCGTAAACCTTTGGCGTGACCAGGGTTCGACCTCGAACCGAGCCTTCGGCCGGATCCCGCATCACATCGCGAGACCGTCCGCGTCGAACACATGCACGCGGTCGGGGTCGATCCGCGCGGGCAGGGTGGCGCCAAGCTGCGCGCCCTGCTGGCCGTCGAGCGCCAGGGTCAGGGTCTGCCCGTCCGGCGTGCGGGTGTAGAGCAACGTCTCGCCGCCGAGGTTCTCGACCAGCTCGACCTTCACGTCCGCCAGGCGCAGGCCGTCCTCGGTCCCGATCATGATATGCTCGGGCCGCACCCCGAAGGTGATCGGCATGCCCGCCGCCGCGCCGCGCAGCGGACGCGGCAGGCGGATGGTCTCGCCCGCCACCGCGACCGTCGCGCCGCCGGGCTCGGCCGTCTCGATCCGGCCGGTGAGGAAGTTCATCTTCGGACTGCCGAGGAACCCCGCCACGAACTGGTTGACCGGATGGTTGTAGAGGTCGAGCGGCGCCCCGACCTGCTCGATCCGCCCGGCGTTCAGCACCACGATCTTGGTCGCCATCGTCATCGCCTCGACCTGGTCGTGGGTGACATAGATCATGGTGTTGCCGAGGTCGCGGTGCAGCGCCGAGATCTCGACGCGCATCTGCACGCGCAGCTCGGCGTCGAGGTTGGACAGGGGCTCGTCGAACAGGAAGATCTTCGGCTCGCGCACGATGGCCCGGCCGATGGCGACGCGCTGGCGCTGGCCGCCCGACAGCGCCTTGGGCTTGCGCTGGAGCAGCGGCTCGATGCGCAGGATGCCGGCGGCGCGGGCGACGCGGGTCTCGATCTCGGCCTTGGGCAGTCCGGCGGTCTCCAGCCCGAAGGCGAGGTTCTTCCACACCGACATGTGCGGGTACAGCGCATAGGACTGGAACACCATCGCGATGCCGCGCTTGGAGGCCGGCACCTCGTTCATCCGCGTCCCGTCGAGCTTGAGCGCGCCGCCCGAGATCTCCTCCAGCCCCGCGATCATCCGCAGCAGCGTGGACTTGCCGCAGCCCGAAGGCCCGACGAACACCGCGAAGTCGCCGGGCTCGATCCGCAGGTCGATGCCGTGGATCACCGCGGCGGTGCCGTAGCGTTTCTCGATCTTCTCCAGAACGACGCTGGTCGCCATCTGCGTTCTCCCCCCTCAGCGCGTCTTCGCGCGCCAGTCGGCGTATTTTTCACTGTCCGGGCCGATCGGCAGCACGACTTCCACGCCGCTGTCGGAGGACTGGTAGATCGCGGTGACAAGCTCGAGCGCGCGGCGCGCGTCCGCGCTCGACACCGGCAGCGGGCCATGCCCTTCCAGATGGTCGTGGAAGCGCAGCATCTGGGTGGTGAAGCGCGGCCCCACCGGGGTCCAGCCGGCGAGGACCTCATCGATCCGCGCCCGGGTCTCGGGATTGCGCGCGAGGATGGTCCAGGGATCCCGCCCGGGCGCGTAGGCCTCGTGGCTCGACTCGAAGGTGACGTTCTCGAAATGCAGCCGCAGCCGGCTGATCTCGTCGGCGGCGCCGAGAGTGACCGACAGCGTGGCGAGCGCGCCGCTCGCGAGGGTCAGCGTCACCGCGGCGCAGTCCTCGACCTCGATGTCGTTGACCCGCGTCGCGACGCGGCCGAACACCTTCGCCGCCGGTCCCATCAGCTCGGTCAGCATGTCATGCTGGTGCAGCGCATGCGTGACCAGCGCGCCGCCGAGCTCGGTCGCCCATTTGCCGCGCCAGGGCACGGCGTAATAGTCGGGGCCGCGGGTCCAGAGCGTCTCGACGGTGGCGAGATAGGGCTTGCCGGCGATGCCGGCGTCGATGATGCGCTTGGCCTGCTCGACGCCGTCGCCGTAGCGATACTGGAAGATCGGCATCAGCACGCCGCGCGCGCCCTTCTCCGCCGCGATGATCGCGTCGACGTCGGCGAGCGAGCCGGTCAGCGGCTTCTCGCAGATGACGTGCTTGCCGGCGGCCAGCGCCGCCTCGATCATCGGCCGGTGCAGGCCCGGCGGCGTGCAGATGTCGACGATCTCGATCTCGGGATCGTCGAGCAGCTCCTGCAGCGAGCCGGTGCGGCGCGCGATGCCGAACTCGTCGCCGACCGCCTTCAGCCGGCCCTCGTCGAGGTCGCAGATCGCGGCGACGCGGAAGCGGTCGGCGTTGGGGACATAGCCCTCGACGATATGCGAGCGGCCGATGTTGAGGCCGACGACGGCGACGGACCGCACGCTCACGCCGCGGCGCCTTCGGCCATCGCCTGCGCGGTCAGCGCCAGCTCCATCGCGAGGAAGCAGCGGCTCTGCGGCATCGCGGTCTCGGTGCGGTCGCGGATGTCGGCGAGGAGCTGCGGGCCGTAGGGCAGGGCGGTGTCCTTGCAGTCGATGTGGCGGACGCCCTTCTTGTCGGCGAGGAACAGGTGATCGCCGCCCGGGCGGCCGTCGATGTCCACATACTTTCGCAATTCGATCATGCCCTCGGTGCCGGTCAGGATCAGCCGGCCGTCGCCCCAGGTCGGCATGCCGTCGGGGGTGAACCAGTCGACCCGGATCATGCCGGTGGCGCGGTCGGTGGCGACATGCATGTCGCCGACGTCCTGCAGGCCCGGCCGGTCGGGATTGCCGCGGTTGGCGACGGCGGCCGACAGCACCCGCGCCGGGCGGTCGCCGGTGAAGAACAGGAACTGCTCGCACTGATGCGCGGCGATGTCGGTGAGGATGCCGCCATAGCGCGCGCGTTCGTAGAACCAGTCGGGCCGAACCGCGTTCGCCACGTTCTTCAGCCGGTGCGGCCCGAGGCCGACGGTGTGCACGACCTCGCCGATGGCGCCCGCGGCGACCAGCTCGCCGGCGCGAACCGTGGCGGGCACCTCGAAATGCTCGGAGTACATGATGGAATAGATGCGCCCGGTCTCGGCCTGCGCCCGGCGGACCTCGGCGAGCTGGTCGAAATCGGTGACGCCGGGCTTGTCGGACATCACGTCCTTGCCGTGGCGCATCGCGGCGATGGCGATGGCGGCGCGATCGGCCGGAATCGCGGCCGTGAGGATCAGCCCGACGCCGTCGTCCTCGAGGATCGCGGCGGGATCGGCGACGCGGCGGGCCTGCGGAAACGCCGCCGCGAAAGGCGCCGCCAGCGCGTCCTCGGGCTCGTGGAAGGCGACGAACTCCGCGCCGGCGGCCAGCATGCATCTTGCCTGCCCGTAGATGTGGTTGTGGTTGAGGCCGATGGCCGCGAAGCGCACTGCGCTCATCGTTGGTTTCCTTTGTTTCCGGGGCGTCAGCGTTTCATGCCGGTCGTGGCGATGCCTTCGATCAGCAGGCGCTGGAAGAACAGGAAGAAGAAGAACACCGGGACCAGCGACAGCGTGGACATGGCGAACAGGCCGCCCCAGTCGCTGTTCGACGAGCTGTCCACGAAGGACTGCAGGCCGAGCTGCACGGTGTAGCCGCGCATGTCGTTGAGGTAGATCAGCGGCCCGAAGAAGTCGTCCCAGGTCCAGAGGAAGGAGAAGATCGCCGCCGTCGCCAGCACCGGGGTGGAGAGCGGCAGCATGATCTTCCAGTAGATCCGCCAGGCCGAGCAGCCGTCCATCATCGCCGCCTCGTCGAGCTCGCGCGGGATGCCGCGGAAGAACTGCACCATCAGGAAGATGAAATAGGCGTCGAGCGCGAGGAACTTCGGCACGACGAGCGGCAGGAAGGTGTCGACCCAGCCGAGGTTGCGGAACAGCACATACTGCGGGATCAGCGTGACATGATAGGGCACCATCAGCGTGCCGAGCATGATCGCGAACCAGAAGTTGCGGCCGCGGAACTGCAGCCGGGCGAAGGCGTAGGCCGCGAGCGAGCAGGCGAAGACGTTGCCGATCACCGTCAGCACCGCGATCACCGCCGAGTTCCAGAAGAACCGCCCGAAGCTGACGTCGAGCCCGAACCAGCCGCGGCTGTAGGCCTCCCAGCTGAAGCTCGACGGCCACAGCGAGGTCGCGGAGAAGATCTCGTCCTCCGGCCGGAACGAGGCCGACAGCATCCACAGCAGCGGATACAGCATCGCCACCGACGCGGCGAACAGCAGCGTGTGCAGCGCGCCGTTCACGATGCGCGCGCGGCGGGCGGCGCGGGCGGGGTCGTGCGCGTCGAGGTCCAGGGTCGCGTCAGTCATCGTAATGCACCCAGTAGCGCGCGCTGAGGAAGGAGAAGGCGGTGAACAGCCCGATGATGACCACCAGCACCCAGGCCAGCGCCGAGGCGTAGCCCATGCGGAAGAAGCCGAACGCCTCCTGATAGAGATAGAGCGTGTAGAATAGCGTCGAATTGACCGGCCCGCCGCTGCCGCCCGAGATGATGTAGGCCGGCGTGAAGGCCTTGAACGCCTCGATGGTCTGCACCACGGCGTTGAAGAAGATCACCGGCGTCAGCAGCGGCAGGGTGATCTTGAAGAACTGCCGCCGCTTCGAGGCGCCGTCGAGGCTCGCCGCCTCGTACATGTCGGCGGGGATCTGGCGCAGGCCGGCGAGAAAGATGATCATCGGCGAGCCGAACTGCCAGACCGACAGGATGATCAGCGTCCACAGCGCATAGTCGGGATGCGAGATCCAGCTCGGCCCCTCGATCCCGACCTGGGCGAGCAGGTTGTTGACCAGCCCGTCGCGGGCGAACAGCTGGCGCCACAGCACCGCGATCGCGACCGAGGTGCCGAGCAGCGACGGCAGGTAGAAGATCGCGCGGTAGAGCGGCAGCCCGGCGAGGCCGCGGTTCAGCGCGACCGCGACGGCGAGCGCGAAGGCGAGCTTCAGCGGCACCGAGAACAGCACGAAGAAGAACGTCACCTGCATCGAGGCGACGAACTTCGGGTCCGCGGTGGCGATCCGGACATAGTTCGCCGCGCCCACCCATTCGGGCGCGCGCAGCAGGTCGAAGTTGGTGAACGAGAGATAGAGCGAGGCCAGCGACGGCCCCAGCGTCAGGGCGAGAAAGCCGAACAGCCACGGCGCGAGGAACATGTATCCCGCGCCGTGCTGCGCCCAGATCCGCGCCCAGCGGCCCTGGGCGTCGGGCGCGGCGGCGGACGCTGCGCCCCCGGCGGAGGCGCCGCCGGCGCCGGGAACGAGCGCCATCGCCTCAGCCTCGCGCGAGGATCGCTTCGGCCTCGGAGACCAGCGCGGCGCCGCCCTCCGCAGGCGTCCGCGAGCCGAAGCCGATTTCCTCGTTGATGCGCTTGAGCGAGAACTGGATCTCGCCGGCGCCCTGCGGCGGCGGCGGCGGCAGCGGCCCGGCGAATTCGCCGAGGCCGTCGACGTATTCGATCTGCACCCGGCTCGCCTCGTCGAGCTCGGCCGCGAGCATCTCGCGGATCGGCGCCGATTCCGGCACGCCGCGCTCGACGCCGAGCACCTTGGCCGCGGCGGGATCGTTGATGAAGAAGTTGAGGAAGGTTCCGGCCTGATCGGCCACCGCGGTCTTGCTGAAGAGCGAGAAGAACATCGACGGCTTGCGGTACTGGCCGGGCTGGCCGCCGGGCGTGGTCGGGTAGGGCGTCATCGTCAGCGGCGCCTCGTTCAGGCCCTGATAGCCGACGAGCTGGTTCGAATGCGCGAAGGACACCGCGGCGTGGCCGAGCGTGACCATGCCGGTCTCGATGTTGAGCTGGTCGAGCGCCTGGAGGTCGGCCGGCACGCAGGCGCCGCTCTCGCGCATCGCCGCCCACATCTCGTACCACGCGCCGGCGTCCTCGGCGGCGAAGCCGAGCTTGCCTTCGGGCGTGTACAGCTCCTTGCCGCGCTGGCGCAGCCAGCCCTCGAAGGTCGGCTCGACGCCGCCGGCGTCCTGGGTGCCGTGGAAGCCGCGCCTGCCCGCGGCTGCGGTCAGCTCGGCGCAGCGGTCGGCGAAGTCGTCCCAGGTGATGCCGCGCTCCGGCGCGGCGAGGCCGGCGTCGGTGAAGGCGCCGGCGTTGACGATCATCGCGCTCGAGTTCGCGCCGAGGCTGACGCCGTAGGTCTTGCCGTCGACCTGGCCGCCGGAGATCGCCTCCGGGCTGAAGCCGGAGAGGTCGATCGCGCCGGAGCCGATCAGGTCGTCGAGCGGCAGCAGCGCGTCGCGGCGGGCGTATTCGAAGATGTAGCGGTAGTCCATCTGGATCACGTCCGGCGCGTTGCCGCCCGCGGTCTGGGTCGCGAGCCGGGTCCAGTAGCTGTCCCAGCCGGCGCTCTCGCCCTCGACGAGCGTGCCGGCATGGGCGGCGTTGAACATCTTCACGACCTCGTTGGTCCGCTCGGCGCGGCCCTGCGAGCCCCACCACAGCAGGCGCACGCGCGTCTCCTGGGCGTAGGCCGCGCGCCCTGAGAGGGTCGCCAGCGCGGCGAGGCTGGCGCCGCCGGCAAGCAGTTGGCGGCGATCGAGTCGCATGGTCATCGCGGTGTATCCTCCCTTGTCGGCCGCGCGCTTCGCCGTGGCGGCCAGCTGCCCTTGCGGGCGATTAACTAGTTGGTTACAAGTTAACGGCGGACGTGCGGGCTTGTCAAGCGGGATCGAAGCTGCGCGAAATGCCTGCGAATCCAGCGCCGGCGTCCCGGATGGGGGCGCGGGGCGGGAGCAGGGGGTGCCTTCGGAATGGCGAATGATTCGACCTCCGGCGCGGATGCGGGTTCGACCGCCGGCCGCGGCCTGCACCGCGACCCCGAACGCACCCGCGCCGCGATTCTCGCCGCCGCGACCGAGGAATTCGCGGCCAAGGGCATCGGCGGCGCGCGCGTCGATTCGATCGCGCAGCGGGCGGGCGCCAACAAGCGTATGCTGTACCACTACTTCGGCGACAAGGAGGGATTGTACATATCGGTCCTCGAAAGCGCCTATCAGCAGATCCGCGACGCCGAAAAGTCGCTCGATCTGGCCAATCGCTCGCCGGAGGACGGCCTGCGCGAGCTGGCGCTGTTCACCTGGCGGTACTTCCGCGCGCATCCGGAGTTCTTGAGTCTGCTCGGAACCGAGAATCTGCACAGGGCAGAGCATGTGCGAAGATCGTCGAAGATCCGGGAAATGCAAACGAATCTTCAGACGGAGCTGACCGCCGTGTTGCGGCGCGGCGAAGCCTCGGGCGTCTTTGCGCCAGGGAACGACCCGCTGACGGTCTACCTGACCATCGCCAGCATCTGTTTTTTCTACCTCTCGAACCAGCACACGCTGACGGCGGTGTTCGGGCGCGAGCTGACGCATCCGCGCAACCTCGCCGACTGGGAGGAGCATGTCGTCAAGGTCACGCTCGCCTCGGTCCGCGCCTGAGGCGGCTGCGACGCCGGCCGCGCCCGCCGCCAAACTCGGCATTGACAAGCCGCCCCGCCGCTGCGATTAGTAACTGAATGGTTACGATGCGAACGACCGGGGACGCAGCCCGGCGCCGCGTCGGCCGCGGCGGGACGGCCTCGCCGCGCGGACGGATTTGCACAAGGGGGAGGACCGATGAGGCGCATTGGCATCGTCATGCATGGCGTGACCGGACGCATGGGATACAACCAGCACCTGGTGCGCTCGATCCTCGCGATCCGCGACCAGGGCGGCGTCACGCTGTCCGACGGCTCGCGGGCGCAGGTCGACCCGATCATCGTCGGGCGCAACGCCGACAAGATGCAGGCGCTGGCCGAAAGGCACGGCATCGCGCGCTGGTCGACCGACATCGACGCCTGCCTCGCCAATCCCGACGACACGATCTTCTTCGACGCCGGCACCACGCTGATGCGCGCCGGCCTGCTGTCGCGCGCGCTCGACGCCGGCAAGCACATCTATTCCGAAAAGCCGATCTCGGACGACCTCTCGGTCGCGCTCGATCTGGCGAAGAAGGCGCGCGCCTCGGGGCTGAAGCACGGCTCGGTGCAGGACAAGCTGTTCCTGCCGGGGCTGAAGAAGCTCGCGATGCTGAACCGCTCGGGCTTCTTCGGCCGGATGCTGTCGGTGCGCTGCGAGTTCGGCTACTGGGTGTTCGAGGGCGACTGGGGCGTGGCGCCGCAGCGCCCGTCGTGGAACTACCGCAAGGCCGACGGCGGCGGCATCATCCTCGACATGCTCTGCCACTGGCGCTACGTCATCGACAACCTGTTCGGCGAGATCCGCTCGGTCTCCTGCCTCGGCGCCACCCATATCCCGACCCGGATCGACGAGGCCGGCCAGCCCTACGCCTGCGACGCCGACGACGCGGCCTACGCTACCTTCGAACTCGAGAACGGCGTGATCGCGCAGTTCAACTCGTCCTGGGCGGTGCGGGTGCGCCGCGACGACCTCGTGACCTTCCAGGTCGACGGCACCCACGGCTCGGCGGTCGCGGGTCTCACCACCTGCCGCACCCAGTCCCGGGTCAACACCCCGAAGCCGGTCTGGAACCCCGACCAGCCGCAGACCATCGACTTCTTCGAGGGCTGGGAGGAGGTGCCCGACACCTCCAGCACGGACAACGGCTTCAAGCAGCAGTGGGAGCTGTTCCTGCGCCATGTCGCCGAGGACGGACCGTGGCGCTACGGGCTCGAGGACGGCGCCAAGGGCGTCCAGCTCGCCGAGCTGGGCCTGAAATCCTGGGCCGAGCGCCGCTGGCTCGACGTCCCCAAGCTGGAGTTCTGAGCGATGGCCGTCATCGACCTGCCCC
>CAYTMB010000051.1:0-11682 GCA_964438465.1 uncultured Rhodovulum sp.
CGCATCGCGGCGCGGTAGTCGCGGGGGGCGCGGCCGAAGGCGGCGCGGAAGGCGCGGCTGAACTGGGACTGGTCGGCGAAGCCGGTGCGGTAGGCGAGATCGGCCAGGGTCTCGCGGCGGCCGGGGTCGGCGAGGGCCTCGCGGGCGGCCTCCAGGCGCAGGGCGCGCAGCCACCGGCCGAGGGGCTGGCCGGCGTCGCGGAAGAGGTCGTGGAGGTAGCGCACCGAGATGCCGGCCTGAGCCGCGATGGAGTCGGCGTCCAGCGACGCGTCGCCGAGGCGGGCGCGCACGATGGTCTCGATCCGGGTGAGATGGGCGGCGCGCACCGCGGAGGCGCCGGAGGTGAGGGTGCGCGGATCCCCGGCGACGGCGAGCACCAGCAGGTCGATCAGCTGGCGGCCGACGGTGGCGCGGCTCTCGGGGCCGAGCGAGCCGAGGCGGCGCGGCAGCAGCGGCAGCATGTCGGCGAGCAGGCCGCCCGCCCCGTCGCCGGCGTCGAAGGCGAGCGAGCAGAAGCGGTCGGGCGCGCGCAGGCGGCCCGAGAGCAGGTTTGCGCCGATCTTCAGCACCCAGAGATCGGCATGGGCGGCATGGGCGAATTCGTAGGGCTCGTGGCTGCGCTCGAGGATGAAGCCGCCGGGGCGGCAGTGCACGTCCTTGCCGCACTGGCTGAAGCTGACCGGCGAGGTGACCGGCACGGTGACGAGGTATTCCTCCTCGCCGGCGGCGGCGCGCAGGTGGCGGGCGCGGCGGCGGTAGACCAGCGCCTCGGAGGTCAGCCGCGACAGCGACACCTCGCCGATGCGCCAGATCGCGAGGGCGCCGTCGAACCGCGGCGCGTCGCGGAACTCGAGGTCGAGCGGGAAGTAGGTCTGCGCGATGGCGTGGCGCCAGTCGTCGCTGCGACGATGGCCGGGCGTGCCCCTGGTGGTGAACTCGATGTCGATCGCGCCATCCTCCCCCGCGCGGATGGTAGCCGAACCGCCGCCGGGGGCAAAGGCCTGCGCGCGAGGCCAAGAGATCCTGCGCGCAGCGACAAGACCGGCGCGGCGGGGCGGGGCTAGGCTGGCCGGGGTTCCTGTGACAGCGAGGCGGCGGACATGGCGACGACGGTCGATCCCATCACCCTTTCCGTGGTGCGCGGCGTGCTGGAGACGACGCAGCGCGAGATGACGCTGGCGCTGGAGAAGACGGCGCGGTCGTCGGTGTTCAACCTCGCGCACGACTATTCCACGGCGCTGTTCAACGCGACGCCGGAGATGATCCTGCAGGGGCAGGACATCCCGATCCACCTCGGGTCGCTGGTGCCGGCGATGAAGTCGGTGGCGAAATACTTCGAGGGCGACATCCACGAGGGCGACCTGATCCTGCACAACGATCCGGTCTACGGCGGCAGCCACGCCATCGACACCTGCATGTACAAGCCGGTGTTCTACAAGGGCGAGCTGAAATACTGGACGGTCTGCAAGGGGCATCTGACCGATATCGGCGGGCCGGTGCCGGCGGGCTACAACCCCAACGCCAAGGACATGTTCCAGGAATGCCTGCGCATCCCGCCGGTGAAGATCTGGGATCGGGGCGTCCCGCGGGGCGACGTGCTGAACCTGATCCTGACCAACATGCGGGCGCGGCGGGACCAGGAGGGCGATTTCAACGCGCTGATCGGGGCCTGCCAGGTCGGCGAGCGCAACCTGGTCGCGATGCTGGACAAGTATGGCGCCGAGACGGTCGACGCCGCGATCGACACGCTGCTCGACATGGCCGAGGCGCATATGCGCGCGCTGATCGGATCGGTGCCGGACGGGATCTATTCCGGGACGGCGGTGCTGGAGGACGCCGGGCACGGGTTCGGCGATTTCGACATCACCGCGACGCTGACGGTGACCGGCGACAGCTGCCATATCGCGATCGCCAGCCCGCCGCAGATCCCGTATTTCATCAACAGCTACGAGGGGAACTCGCATTCGGGCGTCTATCTCGGGCTGATGATGTTCGCGCAGCTGCCGCCGCCCTACAACGAGGGGCTGTATCGCTGCGTCTCGCTGGACTTCGGGCCGAAGGGGACGCTGTGCAACGCGCGCGAGCCGGCGCCGCACATGAACTGCACCACGACGCCGATGGAGACGCTGACCGACGCGGTGCGGCTGGCCTTCGAGCAGGCGATGCCGTCGAAGGTGGCGGCGAGCTGGGGGCATGCGAACGGGCTGAACATCGCCGGCTGGGACAAGCGGCACGACGAGGAATACGTGACGATGGTGCTGGCCACGATCATCTCGGGCGCCGGCGCGACGCCGAGCCAGGACGGCTGGCACGCCTGCGGGCCGGAATGCTGCTTCGGGGCGTTGACCTCCGGCGACGTGGAGCTGCTGGAGCACGCCTATCCGATCATCATCCACCGCTATTCGCTGATGACCGACAGCGGCGGCGCGGGGACGTTCCGCGGCGGGTCGGGCACGGCCTGGGAGGTGGAGCCGCTGGACGGCGAGATGACCTTCATCATGTTCGGCGAGGGGCGGCGGATCCCGGCGATGGGGGCGGCGGGCGCGCGCTCCGAGATGGTCGAGCGCAAGGTGGGGCGGCTGGAGCTGGTCCGGGACGGCGAGACGACGACGATCCGCGACAACGTGATCGACACGATCCGGCCGGGCGAGCGGGTGATGAACATGAACCCGGGCGGTGGGGGTTATGGCGATCCGTTCCTGCGGCCGGTCGAGAAGGTGGTCGAGGACGTGAAGAACCGGCTGGTGTCCTCGGAGGGCGCGCGGCGGGACTACGGGGTGGCGGTGGACGCCGAGACGCTGGAGGTCGACGCGGCGGCGACCGCCGGATTGCGGGCGGCGGCGCGGGGCTGAGGCGCTTCGCGCGGCGAGGGTCCGCCCCCCGGATTTGCGGAACATGGCCCGCCGAGGCGGGCGGCAGGAGAAGCGCATGCGCACGACGTATCGACTCGGCATCGACGCCGGAGGCACCTTCACCGATTTCGTGCTGGCCGAGGACACCGGCCGGGTGCGGCTGTACAAGGCGCTGTCCACGCCCGGCGATCCGACGCTGGCGATCCGCAACGGGCTGAAGCTGATCGAGGAGGATCTGGGGATCCCCGCGGCCGAGGTGATCGCCGGCTGCGACCTGTGCATCAACGGCACCACGGTCGGGCTGAACGCGCTGATCCAGCACAAGGGCGGCCGGACCGGGCTGATCTGCACGGCGGGGCACGAGGATTCCATCGAGATCCGGCTGGGGCACAAGGAGGACGGCTATCGCTACGACGCCGAATATCCGCCGGCGGAGATGCTGGTTCCGCGCTACCTGCGCCGCGGCGTGCGCGGGCGGATCGTCTCGGACGGACGCGAGCATACGCCGCTGCACGAGGAGGACGTGCGGGCGGCCTGCGAACTGTTCCTGAAGGAGGGCGTCGAGACGGTGGCGGTGTCCTTCGTCTGGTCGGTGCTCGACCCCAGCCACGAGGCGCGGGCGGGCGCCATCGTGCGCGAGATGATGCCGGACGCGATCCTGACGCTGGGCAGCGCGCTGTATCCGCAGGTGCGCGAGTACACCCGGACCTCGACGGCGGTGACGAACGCCTATCTCGCGCCGATCATGCGGAAGTATGTCGCGGCGGTGGACGCCTATTTCCGCGAGCTGGGCGCGCGGTATCCGGTGCGGTATTTCCAGTCGAACGGCGGGCTGGCGATCGGGGCGGCGATGTCGGACCGCTCGGTCTATGCGATCAATTCGGGGCCGGCCTCGGCGCCGCGGGCGGGGCTGTATGTCGCCGAGCCGTTCGGGACGAAGAACGTGATCACCGTCGATATGGGCGGCACGTCCTTCGACATCACGCTGACCCGGGACGGGCTGACCAACCTCAACAAGAACATCGACTTCCTGCGCTATCGCATTGGCGTGCCTATGATTCAGGTCGAGACCTTGGGCGCGGGCGGCGGGTCGATCGGCTGGATCGACTCGATGGGGCTGCTGCAGGTCGGGCCGCAGAGCGCGGGGGCGGACCCCGGGCCGGCGTGTTACGGGCGGGGCGGGGTCGAGCCGACGGTGTCGGACGCGAACCTCGTGCTGGGGTATCTCAACCCGGCGGGGCTGGTCGGCGGGCGGCTGCCGCTCGACAAGGCGGCGGCGGAGGCGGCGGTGCGGCGGATCGCCGGGCCGCTGGGGCTGAGCCTGGAGCGGGCGGCCTATGGCATGTTCACCATCGTCAACAACAACATGGCGGCGGGGATCCGGCGGGTCTCGGTCGAGCGCGGCTACGATCCGCGCGACTTCGTGCTGGTGGGCGCGGGCGGCGCGACGGCGGCGCATATCACCGCGCTGGCCCGCGAGATGGGGATCGACACGGTGATCCTGCCGAAGCTCGCCTCGGGGCTGTGCGCCTTCGGGCAGATCATCTCGGACGTGAAGTACAATTTCATGGCGACCGCGCCGATGCGGCTGGAGGGGGAGGCGGCCTACGCCCGGCTCGATGCGCTGTTCGGCGAGATCGAGGCGGAGGGGCGGCGGCATCTGGAGGCGGACGGCTTTGCGCCCGAGCGCATCCGGGTCGAGCGGTCGATCGAGATGAGGTATGTCGGGCAGGTGCATGAATGCACGGTGGAGATCGGCGCGTTCCGCATCGACGCGGCGAGCGTGGAGACGATCAAGGAGGCGTTCCACCAGCGCCACGAACAGCTGTTCACCTATGCCGAGCGGCATAACGTGGTCGAGGTGGTGAACATCGAGGCGACGGTCTACGGCCTCGTCGACAAGCCGGCGGCGCCGCAGCTTGCGGCGGGAAGCGACGCGGGCGCCGCGAAAAAGGGCGAACGGCCGGCGATCTTCGCGGCGGACGGGACGGCGACCTCGACGGCTGTCTACGACGGCGCCATACTCGGGGCCGGCGCGACGGTGCGGGGGCCGGCCATCATCGAGGAGGAGACCACGACCATCGTGATCGAACCCGGCTGGACGGCGGAACTGTTCGCCGGAGGCTCCTACCGGATCGTCCGGGACGTCGCGTGACCGGGGCCGGCGCCCTCCGCGCCGAGGCCGTCGGCGTCGCCTTCGACGGCCTGACCGCGCTGGCGGACCTGAGCCTCGAGGCGCCGCGCGGCCGGATCACCGGGCTGATCGGGCCGAACGGCGCCGGCAAGACCACGGCGGTCAACGTGTTGTCGGGGTTCCAGAAGCCGACCACGGGCCGGGTGGCGATGGACGGCGCCGAGATCACCGGGCGGCGGCCGCACGAGCTGCGGCGGCTGGGGCTGGCGCGGACCTTCCAGGGCGGGCGGCTGTTCGGCGACCTGAGCGTGCTCGACAATCTCGAAGTGACCGGCGTCGGCCTGGGGCAGACCCGGCGCGAGGCGGCGCGGCGGGCGGCGGCGATGCTCGACTGGATCGGCATCGGCCGGCTGGCCGGGCGGCAGGCGGCGGGGCTGCCCTATACCGACGAGCGGCGGGTGGCCATCGGGCGGGCGCTGATGATGGAGCCGTCGTATCTGCTGCTGGACGAACCGGCGGCGGGCATGTCCGAGCTCGAGGCGGACGAGCTGGCGGCGCTGATCCGCAGGATCGCCGGCGAGGTCGGCTGCGGCATCCTGCTGATCGAGCACAACATCGGGCTGGTGCTCGATCTCTGCGCCGAGATCTACGTGCTGGATTCGGGGCGGATCATCGAGACCGGGGCGCCGGCGGCGATCCGGGCGAGCGAGCGGGTGCGGCACGCCTATATGGGGACCGCCGCCGAGGTGGCGGCGCCGGCGGTGGAGGCCATCGTGTGACCCTGCTGGTCGTCGAGGATCTGGTGGTGCGCTACGGCGCGCTGACCGCGCTGCGCGGGGTCACGCTGCGGCTGGAGGAGGGCGAGATCTTCTTCGTCACCGGGCCGAACGGCGCGGGCAAGTCGACGCTGCTGAAGGCCGTCGCGGGCGTGGTCCGCCCGGCGTCGGGCGCGATCCGGCTCGACGGGCGGCCGGTGGGCGGCGAGGCCCCGGAGGCTATCGCGCGGCTGGGGTTCTCGATGGTGCCCGAGGGGCGGCAGGTGTTCGGCTCGCTCAGCGTCGAGGAGAACCTGCGGATCGGCGCCGGGATGCGCGCGGACCGGGCGGCGGTCGCGCGCGATCTGGCGCAGGTCTACGCGGTGTTTCCGATGCTCGCCGAGCGCAGGGGCGGACCGGCGGGGCTGCTGTCGGGCGGGCAGCAGCAGATGCTGGCGATCGCGCGGGCGCTGATGACGGCGCCGCGGCTGATCGCCATCGACGAGCCGTCGCTGGGGCTGGCGCCCATCGTGATCGACCAGGTCTACGAGCTGCTGCTGAAGCTGCGGGCCGAGCGCGGGCTGACGCTGCTGATCGTCGAACAGAGCTCGACGCGGGCGGTGATGACCGGCGGGCGCATGGCGCTGCTGCGCTCGGGGCGGGTGGTGCTGGAGGGCGACGCGCGGGCGCTGGGGGAGGGCGACGCGGTGGAGCGGGCGTATTTCGGCTATGACGAGGGGGCGCCGGCGGCATGACCGCGCTCCTGCAGATCCTGCTCGACGCGCTGAGCCTCGGCAGCCTCTATGCGCTGGGGGCGCTGGGCATCGCGCTGATCTTCGGGGTGATGCGGCTGGTGAACTTCGCCCATGGCGACTACATCGCCTTCTGCATCTTCGCGCTGCTGTGGCCGACGACGCAGGCGGCGACGGTGCTGTTTCTCGGCCAGTTGCCCGGGCTGCTGCTGATCCCGCTGGTGATCCTGATCGGGGCGCTGGTGTCGGTGCTGTCCGAGATCTTCGTGTTCCGCCGGCTGCGCAACGCCAACCCGGCGACGATGATGATCGCCTCCTTCGCGCTCGGCTTCGTCATCAAGAACCTGCTGCTGATGCTGTTCTCGTCGCGGCCGAAGTCGCTGTCGATGCTGCCGGGGCTGGCGCGGCAGGTCGAGGTGATGGGGGTGCGGGTTCCGCTGCTGCAGCTCGCGACCATCGTCGCCACCATCGTCATCCTGATCGCGCTGACGCTGTTCCTGAAGCGCACGCGCTTCGGGCTGGAGATGCGGGCGGCGGCCGAGGATTTCACCATGGCGCGGATGCTGGGGGTGAAGGCGAACCGGGTGATCCTGCTCGCCTTCGCGATCTCGGGCGGGCTGGCCGGGGCGATCGGGCTGGTGCTGGTGGTCCAGACCGGGACCGCGGACATCAACATGGGGCTGAGCGTGATGCTGGTCGCCTTCATCGCGACGGTGGTGGGCGGGCTCGGCAGCCTGTCGGGCGCGGTGGCGGCGGGGCTCCTGATCGGGGGCGCGAGCGTGGTGATGCAGGTGATCCTGCCGCTCGACGCGCGGCCGTTCCGCGACGCCTTCGTCTATGCGCTGGTCATCGTGGTGCTGCTGTGGCGCCCGCAGGGGCTGTTCGCGCCGCGCGCCTCGAAACAGCGGGTCTGAGATGGCGACGCGGGCGCCCTCGGTCTTCGCCCGGACGGTGATCACGCCGGTGCTCCTGATCGCGATCCTGCTGGCGATATCGCTGGCGGCGTGGACGTTCGGCTCGGGCACGCTGCAGCGGACCGTGGTCGAGATGCTGATCCGGGTGGTGCTGGTGGTGGGGATCTGGATCTTCGCCGGCAACTCCGGGATCATCAGCTTCGGGCATATCGGCTTCATGTGCCTCGGGGCCTATGCGGCGGCCTGGTTCACCATCCCGCCGATGCTGAAGGAGATCACGCTGCGCGGGCTGCCGGAGATCATCCGCGCGAGCCAGCTGCCGTTCTGGCCGTCGGCGGCGCTGGCGTCGCTGCTGCCGGCGGTGGTCGCGGCGATCCTCGGGCCGGTCCTGATGCGGCTGGCGGGGATCGCGGCGTCGATCGCCACATTCGCGATGCTGGCGGTGATCAACAAGGTCTATGCCAACTGGTCGAGCGTGACCGGGGGCACCAGCTCCATCGTCGGCATTCCGGTGCGCACCGACGTCTGGCTGGCGCTCGGCTTCGCGGCGGCGGCGATCCTGATCGCCTATGTCTACGCGATCTCGCGCTCCGGGCTGGCGCTGCGCGCGGCGCGCGACGAGGCGATCGCCGCGCAGGCGAGCGGCGTGCATATCGAGCGCGAGCGGACCGTCGCCTTCGTGATCTCGGCCTTCGTCTGCGGCGCGGCGGGGGTGCTCTATGCGCATTTCCTCGGGATCGTGACGCCGGACGCGTTTTTCCTGACCGCCACCTTCGTCGCGCTGTCGATGCTGGTTGTCGGTGGGATCAACAGCCTGTCGGGCGCGGTGGTGGGGGTGGTGACGATCTCGACGATCATCCAGCTGCTGCGCTGGATGGAGAGGGGCGTGCCCGTCGGCGGGACGACGCTGGCGATCCCGGCGGGCAGCCAGGAGATCGCCATCGGGATCGTGATGATCGTGATCCTGATCTTCCGGCCGGCCGGGATCATGGGCAACCGCGAGCTGACGCTGCCGGGCCGGCGCGGGGCGGCGCGGCCGGCAGACTGACGGAATGATGCCAGTGACGACAGAACAGGGAGAAAAACGATGAGGCTGACGTTCAAATCCATGCTGACCATCGGCGCGGCGGCGCTGGCCGGGCCGGGCTTCGCGCAAGACGACGACCGGGTCGTGGTCGGTTTCGCCACCGGCCAGTCGGGCTTCATGCAGGCCTATGACGAGCCGGCGACCCAGGCGGCGCTGATCCGGATCGACGAGATCAACGCTGCGGGCGGGCTGCTCGGGCGTCCCATCGAGGTGGTGACGGCCGACACCAAGTCCGACCGGGCCGAGGGCGCCAAGGCCGGGCTCGAGGTGATCGAGGCCGGCGCCGATCTGGTGGTGGTCTCCTGCGACTACGATTTCGGCGCGCCGGCCGCGCTGATGGCCGAGAGCAATGGCAGGGTGTCGTTCTTCATCTGCGCCGAGAGCGTGCGCGCCGGCATCCAGGGCGTGGGCCCGCATTCGTTCTCGGCGTCGGTTCTCGCCGCCGTGCAGGGCGCGACGATGGCGGAATGGGCGCAGGCCAAGCTGGGCGCGAGCACGTTCTACGTGCTCGAGGACACCTGGACCGAATACAACAAGGGCATCTGCGACGGGTTCGACTGGCGGGCGCCGCAGATCGAGGGCGTGGAGATCGTCGGGCGCGACACCTTCGTCAACGACGACGCCTCGATCGCGGCGCAGATCACCCGGATCAACCAGCTGCCCGAGCCGCCGGACGCGATCATGCTGTGCTCGATGATGCCGGGCGTGGTCTCGGCGGTGAAGCAGATCCGCGACGCCGGGATCACCATCCCGATCCTGAACGGCTCCGGCGTGGACGGCAGCTACTGGATGGACGCGGTGCCGGGGCTGAGCGAGTTCTACATCCCGGTGCAGGGCTCGATCTACGGCGACGATCCCAACCCCGACGTGCAGGCGTTCAACACCGCCTTCGAGGCGAAGTTCGGCGCCGGACCCTCGTCGCAATACGCCTATCCGGGCTACATCATGATCGACGTCTGGGCCAAGGCGGTCGAGCGGGCCGGGACCACCGAAGCCGCCGCCGTGGTGGCCGAGCTCGAGAAGATGACGGACGAGCCGACGATCTTCGGCCCGCGCACCTTCACCTCCGAGCTGCACCACCAGAACCGGGCGGAGTACAAGATCGTCAAGGTCACCGACGGCAAGCCCGCGGTGGTCGACAGCTGGACCATCTCCGAGCCGGTGCCGATGGAGGCGCTGCTGCAGTGACCTCTCCCCGGCGGGGCCGGTGGCCTCGCCGGGCCTGACGCGGCGACCGGGGCGGCGGTGGTTGATCCGCCGGCGCGGCCGGACGATAGTGGCGCGCGCCCGCGACCTCAGTCGCGGGCGCGGCGGAATCCAGCAGGCGGTTGTCCATGAATGCGATCCACGACACCAAGCTGGCGGCGGCGCTGGACGCCTTGCCGCAGCGCTTTCCCGGACCCGGCGGCGTGGCCGGGGTGGTGAAGGACGGCGCCGTGGTCGCCGCGCGGGCCTGGGGCTACGCCGACCTTGCGGCGCGCCGGCCGATGACCCCGACCACGCGGCTGCCGATCTGCTCGATCTCCAAGCAGTTCACCTGCGGCGTGCTGCTGGACCGGATCGGCGATCCGGCGAGGCTCGACGGGCGGGTGGCGGAGTTCCTGCCGCAGTACCGGGACGCCCTGCCGCAGGCGACGGATCTGTGCCACAACCAGTCCGGGCTCCGCGACTACTGGGCGCTGACGGTGTTGCAGGGCGGGCGCGCCGAGCAGACCTTCCGGCGCGAGGACGCCCTGCCGCTGATCGCGCGGATGAAGACCGGGCATTTCGCGCCGGGCGCGCGGTATTCCTATTCGAACTGCAACTACCGGATCATCTCGGAGCTGATCGAGAGCGAGACCGGGGAGCCGCTGGAGAAGCTGTACCGCGACGCGATCTGGGGTCCGGCGGGCATGGAGACGGCCGTGCTGACCTCGGACACGCGGCGGGCGGCGGATGGCGTGGTGGGCTACGAGGGGGACGACGCCACCGGGGCGTTCCCGGCCGACAACGGGATCTTCTGGATCGGCGACGCCGGGATCTCGGCGTCGCTGACCGACATGCTGGCCTACGAGGCCTGGATCGACGCCACCCGCGAGGACGAGGCCGGACTCTATCGCCGGCTCTCGGCGCAGCCCAGCTTTCGCGACGGGGCGCCGGCGGCCTATGGCTACGGACTCGCGCACGGGACGGTCGCCGGCGTCAAGGTCACCGGGCACGCCGGGGCGCTGCGAGGGTTCCGGGCCTACCGGCTGCACGCCGCGGCGGAGCGGCTGTCGGTGGTGGTGCTGTTCAACCATGACGCGGATTTCTACGGCGCGGCGACCGGGCTGCTGAAGGCGGCGCTGGGCCTCGCGGAGCCGGCGCCCGCGCCGATGCCCGAGGGCTGGGACGGGCAGTGGATCTGCGCCGAGACCGGGCTGCTGGCGCGGCTCGACTCCGATGCGACGGGCGCCGCGCTGCGCTATGCGACCTTCCCGGACCGCCTGACCGCGCAGGCGGACGGAACGCTGGCCGGGGCGGGGGTGTCGCTGGCGCGCGACGGCGACCGGCTGACGATGCGGCGCGAGGGCGAGAACCTGACGACGACGCTGGCGCCGCTGGCCGTCGCGGACGCCGGGGACGGAGCCGGGATCGCCGGGCGCTACGAATCGGCCGAGCTGGAGGCGGCGATGGTGATCGAGGCGCGCGACGGCGGCGTCTACGCCGGGTTCGAGGGCATGCTGGGCCGGGGCCCGATGGAGCGGGCGCATCCGGCGGGGCCGGACGTCTGGGTGGTCGCCACGCGCCGGTCGATGGACGCGCCGGCGCCGGGAGACTGGACGCTGCGGGTGAAGCGGGACGCCGCGGGCCGGGTCGAGGGCGCCGATCTGGGCTGCTGGCTGGCGCGGAGCATCGGCTACGCCCGGACGGCCTGACCGTCCCGGCGCAGCCGGGGACCGGCCCCGCGCGGGAGCGTCACACAGTGTGACGCGGATCAAGGCGTTGATATTGCTTGTGAAGAATCGGGGCGCTCGAGTTATCCACAGGATGCGTGGCCCGATGCTCAGGTGCAGCGCGGCGCTCGCCCAGAAGTTCCCGCCGATTTCGACCCGTGGCGATTGATGGGAACTCCGCTTGATCGCCTCTGGGCGCGTCCCTTCGAAAGACGCGCCCCCCGGATCGCATCAGCGGGGCATTGCCCCGCGCGATCCGGTCGCCCGGAGCGC
>CAYTMB010000052.1:0-11613 GCA_964438465.1 uncultured Rhodovulum sp.
CGGCGCATGGGCGGCGGCTTCGGCGGCAAGGAGACGCAGCCGAACCTGTTCGCGGCGGTGGCGGCGCTGGCGGCGAAAAAATACGGCCGCGCCTGCAAGATCCGCCCCGACCGCGACGACGACATGACCGCGACCGGCAAGCGCCACGACTTCCTGATCGACTATGCGCTGGGCTTCGGCGACGACGGCCGGATCGAGGCGGTCGAGGGCAGCTTCGCGGCGCGCTGCGGCTTCTCGGCCGACCTGTCGGGACCGGTCACGGACCGGGCGCTGTTCCATGCGGACAGCTCGTATTTCTATCCCAACGTCCGGCTGGTCTCGAAGCCGATGAAGACCAACACCGTCTCGAACACCGCCTTCCGCGGCTTCGGCGGGCCGCAGGGCATGATCGCGGGCGAGCGTTTCATCGAGGACATCGCCTATGCGCTCGGCAAGGACCCGCTGGAGATCCGCCGCGCCAACTTCTACGGCGGCCCGGGCCGCGACGTGACGCCGTACTGGCAGACCGTCGAGGACAACATCATCGGCCGGATCGTCGACGAGCTGGAGGCGTCGTCGGAGTATCAGGCGCGGCGGGCGGCGATCCTCGCCTACAACCGCACGAGCCCGGTGATCCGCAAGGGCATCGCGCTGACGCCGGTCAAGTTCGGCATCAGCTTCACCGCGACCTGGTACAACCAGGCCGGCGCGCTGGTGCATGTCTACACCGACGGCTCGGTGGCGCTGAACCACGGCGGCACCGAGATGGGCCAGGGGCTCTACACCAAGGTCGCGCAGGTGCTGGCCGACGAGTTCCAGATCGACCTCGACCGCATCCGGGTGACCGCGACCTCGACCGGCAAGGTGCCGAACACCTCGGCGACCGCGGCCTCGTCGGGCACGGATCTGAACGGCATGGCGGCGGCCGACGCGGCGCGCCAGATCAAGGAGCGGCTGACGGCCTTCGCCTGCGAACGCTGGCAGACCACGCCGGAGAAGGTCCGCTTCATCCCCAACCACGTCATGGTGGACGACCGCGAGATCGCCTTCCCCGATTTCATCCGCGAGGCCTATCAGGCGCGGGTGCAGCTGTCGGCGGCGGGTTTCTACAAGACCCCGAAGATCCACTGGGACCGCGCCACCGGCAAGGGCCGGCCGTTCTACTACTTCGCCTACGGCGCCGCCTGCTCCGAGGTTTCGGTCGATACGCTGACCGGGGAATACATGGTCGACCGCACCGACATCCTGCACGACGTCGGTCGGTCGCTGAACCCCGCGCTCGACATCGGCCAGATCGAGGGCGCCTTCGTCCAGGGCATGGGCTGGCTGACCACCGAGGAACTGTGGTGGGACGCCAAGGGGCGGCTGCGCACCCATGCGCCCTCGACCTACAAGATCCCCGTGGCCTCCGACCGGCCGCGCATCTTCAACGTGAAGCTGGCCGACTGGTCGGAGAACCGCGAGCCGACCGTGAAGCGCTCGAAGGCCGTGGGCGAGCCGCCGTTCATGCTGGCGATCTCGGTGCTCGAGGCGCTGTCGATGGCCGCGGCCTCGGTCGCCGACTACCGGATCGCGCCGCGCATGGACGCGCCGGCGACGCCCGAGCGCGTGCTCGAGACCGTCGAGCGCCTGCGCGCCGAGGCCGCCGGGACGGAGGCCTGAGCGATGTCGGACGCGATCCGCGGGCTGATCGAGGCCGGGGGGCCGGCGGTGCTGGTCGAGATCGCCGCCGTCGCGGGCTCGGCCCCGCGCGAGGCGGGCGCGTTCATGCTGGTCGCGCCCGGCATGATCGCCGGCACCATCGGCGGCGGACAGCTGGAGTATCTGGCGATCGACCACGCCCGGCGGATGCTGCGGCGCGGGCCGGCCGAGGAGCGCCTCGTCGTGCCGCTGGGGCCGGAGATCGGCCAGTGCTGCGGCGGGCGGGTGACGCTCGACCTGCGCCGGCTCGACGAGCCGCTGGCGGCGGATCTGCACCGCCGGATCGAGGCGGAGACCGCGGCGCTGCCGACGGTGATGATCTTCGGCGCCGGTCACGTCGGCCGGGCGCTGGCCGCGGCGCTGACGCTGCTGCCGGTGCGGACGGTGCTGATCGACCAGCGCGCGGAGGAGCTGGGGCTTGCGCCCGAGGGCGTCGAGACCTGGCTGTCGGCGCTGCCCGAGGCCGAGGTCGCCGGCGCGCCGGCGGGGACGGCCTTCGTGGTGCTGACGCATGACCATGCGCTCGACTTCCTCGTGACCGAGGCGGCGCTGGCGCGCGGCGACGCGGCCTATGTCGGGCTGATCGGCTCGGCGACCAAGCGCGCGCGCTTCGCCGCCTGGCGGCGGCGGACCGGGGCCGCGGGCGATCCGCTGGCCGGGCTGACCTGCCCGATCGGCGGGCCTTCGGGCGACAAGCGGCCGGCGGTGATCGCCGCGCTGGTCGCGGCGGAGATCATCGCGCGCCTCGGCGCGCTGACGCCGGAGCTCGCTCGGGCCGACAAGGACGACTGACACGACACCACAGCCAGCCCGAGGCCGGAAAGGCGAACGGGCGCCAGGGAGCGAGAGAAGAAGAATGTTCGAGAGCTATTTCAAGCTGAAGGAACACGGGACCAGCGTCCGGACCGAGGTGATCGCCGGGGTCACCACGTTCCTGACGATGGCCTACATCATCTTCGTCAACCCGCAGATCCTCGCGACCACCGGCATGGACCACTCCGCGGTCTTCGTCGCCACCTGCCTCGCGGCGGCGCTGGGATCGGCGATCATGGCGCTTTACGCCAACTGGCCGATCGCGATGGCGCCGGGCATGGGGCTGAACGCCTTCTTCGCCTTCACCGTCGTCGCCACGCTCGGCTTCACCTGGCAGCAGGCGCTGGGCGCGGTGTTCATCTCGGGCGTGATCTTCGTGATCCTGACCGTGACCGGCATCCGCCGCTGGCTGGTCGCCGGCATCCCGCATTCGATGCGCTCGGCGATCGCCGCCGGCATCGGGCTGTTCCTCGGCATCATCGCGCTGAAGAACGCCGGGATCGTCGTCACCAGCGAGGCTACCTCGGTGACGCTCGGGCACATGATGGCCCCGGCGCCGATCCTCGCCATGCTCGGCTTCTTCATCATCGCGGCGCTCGACGCGCTGAAGGTGACCGGCTCGATCCTGATCGGCATCCTCGTCGTCACGGTGATCTCGATCCTCCTCGGCTTTTCGGAGTTCGGCGGAGTCGTGGACATGCCGCCGAGCATCGCGCCGACGTTCATGCAGCTCGACATCATCGGCGCGCTCGGGGTCGGCATCGTGCAGGTGGTGCTGGTCTTCGTGCTGGTCGAGGTGTTCGACGCCACCGGCACGCTGATCGGCGTCGCCAAGCGCGCCGGCCTGCTCAGGGAAGGCCCCGGCCACACCAGCCCGCAGCTCGGCAAGGCGCTGCTGGCGGACTCGACGGCGATCGTCGCGGGCTCGATGCTCGGCACCTCCTCGACCACCGCCTATGTCGAGAGCGCCTCGGGCGTGCAGGCGGGCGGCCGCACCGGCCTCACCGCGCTGGTGGTCGCGGTCCTGTTCCTCGCCGCGCTGTTCTTCGCGCCGCTCGCGGGCTCGGTTCCGGCCTACGCCACCGCGCCGGCGCTGCTGTTCGTCGCCTGTCTGATGGCGCGCGAGCTGGTGGACGTGGACTGGGACGACATCACCGAGGCGGCGCCGGCGGCGCTGACCGCGATGATGATGCCCTTCACCTATTCGATCGCCAACGGCCTCGCCTTCGGCTTCATCTCGTACGCGGCGCTGAAGCTGCTGACCGGCAAGGCGCGCGAGGTCCACGGCGCGACCTGGCTGGTGGCCGCGCTGTTCATGATCCGCTTCGCGTTCTTCCAGGAATGAGCCGCGCCGGGGAGAGCCGCAGGTTGCGGACCGATCGCGGGAGTCGCACGCGTGCGACTCGGGCTATCCTGTTGACGCAACGAGACTTTTCCGGGATCGTTTACCGGACCGTAACCTCCGCCAACCCAGGAGACGCGCGATGACCGAAGGCGCCTATCGCATCGAACTCCGGGAGGTGACCAAGGCGTTCCCCGGGGTGCTGGCCAACGACCGGGTCAGCTTCGCAGTCAGGCCGGGCGAGATCCACGCGCTGCTCGGCGAGAACGGCGCCGGCAAGTCGACGCTGGTCAAGATGATCTACGGCATCATGCAGCCCGACGGCGGCGAGATCGTCTGGGACGGCGCGCCGGTGACGGTGGCGAATCCCAAGGCCGCCCGCGCGATGGGCGTCGGCATGGTGTTCCAGCATTTCTCGCTGTTCGAGGCGATGACCGTGCTCGAGAACATCGCCCTCGGCATGGACCAGAACCTGTCGCGCCGGGCGCTCGAGACCGAGATCCGCCGGGTGATGACCGAATACGGCCTGACGCTCGACCCGCACCGCGTCGTCACCACGCTGTCGGTCGGCGAGCGCCAGCGCATCGAGATCGTGCGCGCGCTGCTGCTGAAGCCGAAGCTCCTGATCATGGACGAGCCGACCAGCGTGCTGACCCCGCAGGAAGTGGCGCTGCTGTTCCGCACGCTGCGCCAGCTGGCGGCGGGGGGGTGCTCGATCCTCTACATCTCCCACAAGTTACACGAGATCAAGGAGTTGTGCGACACCGCCACCATCCTGCGCGGCGGCAAGGTCGTGGGCGCCTGCGACCCCAAGCAGGAGAGCTCCAAGAGCATGGCCGAGCTGATGATCGGCGGATCGCTCAAGCAGATCGCCAAGGTCGAGGGCCGCGAGTTCGGCGCGCCGAAATTCGTGGTGAACGGGCTGGACCTGCCCAAGATCGGCGATTTCGGCACCGCGCTGAGCGGGATATCGTTCGCGGTCCGCGCGGGCGAGATCCTCGGCATCGCCGGGGTCGCGGGCAACGGCCAGAACGAGCTGCTGCTGGCGCTGTCGGGGGAGCTTCCCACCGCCGACCCCAATGCGATCAGGATCGGCAACCAGGCCATCGGCGGCGGCCCGATCACCAGCCGCCGCCGCGCCGGCCTCAGCGCCGTGCCGGAGGAGCGCAACGGCCACGCGGCGGTGCCCGACTTCTCGCTGACCGACAACGCCATCCTGACCGCGCGCGACCGGATGGGGCTCGCGAGCGGCGGGCTGATCAACGCCGGCAAGGCCCGCGGCTTCGCCGCCGAGATCATCAAGGGCTTCGCGGTCAAGGCGACCGGGCCGGAGGCGCTGGCCGAGAGCCTGTCGGGCGGCAACCTGCAGAAATACATCATGGGCCGCGAGATCCTGCAGACGCCCGAGGTGCTGGTGGTCTCGCAGCCGACCTGGGGCGTCGACGCCGGCGCCGCCGCCTCGATCCACCAGGCGCTGGTCGATCTCGCCGCGCGCGGCTCGGCCATCGTGGTCATCAGCCAGGATCTGGACGAACTGCTGGCGCTGTCCGACGGTCTGGCCGTCATCAACCAGGGCAGGCTGTCGCCGGTGATGCGGGTCGGCGAGGTCGCCATCGACGAGATCGGCCTGCTGATGGGCGGCGTGCACGGCGACCCCAAGGCCACCGCCGAGCTTGCCCACGACCCGCATCTCGCCGAGCTTTACGACACCCCCGCAGCGGAGGCCGCCCATGGCCATTAGTCTCGAGAAGCGCAAGGAGCTGTCGCGCTCCATGCTGTACCTGACGCCGGTCATCGCCGTGGTCCTGACCATGCTGACCGGCGGGATCATCTTCACCCTGATCGGCTACAACGGCTTCGCCGCGGTCTGGGAGATCTTCGTCTCGCCGCTGACCAGCCTCAACCGCTGGCAGGATCTGGGCATCAAGGCGGCGCCGCTGATCCTCATCGCGACCGGTCTCAGCTTCGGGTTCCGCGCCGGGGTCTGGAACATCGGCGCCGAGGGCCAGTACATCATGGGCGCGCTGGCCGGCACCGGCGTCGCGCTCGCCACCTGGGAGATGACCGGCCCCTGGATCCTGCCGCTGATGTGCGTCGCCGGCGTGCTCGGCGGCATGGCCTGGGCCGCCGTGCCCGCGCTGCTGCGCACCCGGCTGGGGGTGAACGAGATCCTCACCACGCTGATGCTGACCTATGTCGCGGTGCAGGTGCTGTATTTCCTGATGAACGGGCCGTGGAAGGACCCGATGGGCTTCAACTTCCCGCAGAGCCGGCTGTTCACCGACGACCAGCTGCTGCCGACCGCCATCCCCGGCACGCTGGTGCATCTCGGCGTGCCGCTCGCCTTCGTCATCGCGGTCCTGGCCTGGTTCGTGATGACCCGCACCGTGTTCGGCTTTCGCATCCGCACCGTCGGGCGCGCGCCGCAGGCGGCGCGGCACGCCGGCTTCGACGCCAACCGCACGGTCTGGGCGACGCTGATGCTCGGCGGCGGCCTCGCCGGGCTCGCCGGGGTGTTCGAGGCGGCCGGGCCGTTCGGCCAGATGGTGCCGCAGTTCCCGGTGGGCTACGGCTTCACCGCGATCATCGTCGCCTTCCTCGGCCGGCTGCATCCGATCGGGATCATCCTCGCCGGCATCGTCATGGCGGTGACCTACATCGGCGGCGAGACTGCGCAGACCCGGCTCGGGCTGCCCAACGCCGCCGCGGGCCTGTTCCAGGCGATGACGCTGTTTTTCCTGCTCGCGACCGACGTGCTGGTGCGCTACCGCATCCGTTTCGGCGCCGCCGCCAAGGGAGCCGCCGCATGACCTCCGTCGTCCTCGTCTCGATCATCATGTCCATCGTCGGCGTCTCGACGCCGATCCTGCTGGCCGCGCTCGGCGAGCTGGTCGCCGAGAAGTCCGGCGTGCTCAACCTCGGCGTCGAGGGCATGATGCTGATCGGCGCGGTCTCCGGCTTCGCGGTGACCTATCTCACCGGCTCGCCCTGGCTCGGGATCGTCGCCGCGGCGGGTTTCGCGACGCTCGCCTCGCTGATGTTCGGCTATCTCACGCTGTCGCTGACCTCGAACCAGGTCGCCACCGGCCTCGCGCTGACCATCTTCGGCATCTCGCTGTCCTCGCTGGTCGGCGAGAGCTTCGTCGGCCTGACCGTGCCGATCTTCGGCCCGATCTTCCCCGCCAGCCTCAGCGCCGATCCGCTGCTGCGGCTGGTGTTCGGGCACAGCCCGCTGGTCTATTTCTCGATCTTCATGACCTGGGCGGTCTGGCATTTCCTGCGCAACACCCGCGGCGGGCTGATCCTGCGCGCGGTCGGCGAGAACGACTATTCAGCGCATTCGATCGGCTATTCCGTGATCGGCGTGCGCTATCTCGCCGTCGCCTTCGGCGGCGCGATGGCGGGGATCGCCGGCAGCTTCTACTCGATGGTGCTGACCCCGATGTGGGCCGAGCAGCTGACCGCCGGGCGCGGCTGGATCGCGCTGGCGCTGGTGGTGTTCGCGGTCTGGCGCCCGGGCCGGCTGTTCGCCGGGGCCTATCTGTTCGGGCTGGTGATGACGCTGGAGCTGCAGTCCAAGGCCGCGGGCTTCTCCTTCGTGCCGCCGGAGTTCATGGCCGCCCTGCCCTATCTCGCCACCATCGTCGTGCTCGCGCTGATCTCGCTGCGCAAGTCGGGCTCGACCGCCGCGCCCGCCTGCCTCGGCCGGCCCTTCAAACCAGCAACCTAGACCAGCAACCCAGAAAAGACCGAATCCCAACAGGAGGCTACACATGCTGATCATCTCCCGCCGCCGCGTCCTCGGCGCCCTCGGCGCCGCAGCGGCCCTGCCGCTGGCGCCCGGTCTCGGCTTCGCCCAGGACGGCCCGCTCAAGGTCGCCTTCGTCTATATCGGCCCGGTCGGCGACTTCGGCTGGACCTACGCCCATGACCAGGGCCGGCTCGCGGTCGACGCGCATTTCGGCGACGCGGTGCAGACCACCATTGTCGAGAACGTCGCCGAGGGCCCCGACGCCGAGCGCATCATCCGCCAGCTGGCGCAGGAGGGGAACAAGCTGATCTTCACCACCTCGTTCGGCTACATGAACCCGACGCTGAAGGTGGCCCGGCAGTTCCCCGACGTCTATTTCGAGCACGCCACCGGCTATCAGCGCGCCGACAACATGGCGATCTACAACGCCCGCTTCTACGAGGGCCGCGCGGTGATCGGCACCATGGCCGGCATGATGTCGCAGACCGGCAAGGCCGGCTACATCGCCTCGTTCCCGATCCCGGAGGTGGTGATGGGCATCAACGCCTTCCAGCTCGCGGCGCAGAAGGTGAACCCCGACTTCACGACGCAGGTGGTCTGGGTCTCGACCTGGTACGACCCGGCCAAGGAGGCCGACGCCGCCCGGGCGCTGCTCGACCAGGGCGCCGACATCATCACCCAGCACACCGACAGCCCCGCCGCGCTGCAGGCCGCCGAGGAGCGCGGGGCCTTCGCCTTCGGCCAGGCCACCGACATGGCGCAGTTCGCGCCGCGCGCGCATCTGACCGCGATCGTCGACGACTGGTCGCCCTACTACATCAAGCGCGTGCAGGCGGTGCTGGACGGGACCTGGGAGTCGAGCGACACTTGGGCCGGCATGGCCGAGGGCGAGGTGGTGATGTCGCCGTTCCGCGAGAACGTGCCGGCGGAGGTCGCCGAGGCCGCCAACGCGGTGATCGCCGGGATCAAGGACGGCAGCTTCAACATCTTCGCCGGCCCGATCTACGACCAGGCGGGCGAGCTGCGCGTGCCCGAGGGCGAGTCGCTGTCGGACGCCGACCTGCTGTCGATGGACTGGTACGTCCAGGGCGTCCAGAGCTGAGGCGAGCCCACCGGATCCGCGCGCCGCGGCGTCTCCCGCGGCGCGCGGAACCTTATCGACGGAGATCGCCGTGACCAGCGACATCGACCAGCTGCGCCGCGCGGTGCGGATCGCCGAGGCGAGCCGGGCCGGCGGCGACCACCCGTTCGGGGCGCTGCTGGCCGGCCCCGACGGCGAGGTCCTCATCACCGCGGGCAACACCTGGACCGAGGACCGCGGCCTCGGCCATGCCGAGACCAACGTCGCGCGGCTGGCCGCGCGGCGCTATCCGCCCGAATTCCTCGCGACCTGCACGCTGGTGACCTCGGTCGAGCCCTGCTGCATGTGCGCCGGGGCCGCCTACTGGGCCGGCATCGGGACGGTGGTCTACGGGCTGAGCGAAAGGCGCCTCGCCGAGCTGACCGGGGACAACCCGGAGAACCCGACGCTCGACCTCGACTGCCGCATCGTCTTCGCCGCGGGACGCCGGCCGGTCGCGGTGCGCGGCCCCTACCCCGAGCTGGAGGCCGAGATCGTCGCCGGTCACCGGGACTTCTGGTGAACCGCGCGCGCCGCGCGAGGCGCGTCGCCGCGGGCGCGCGCGTGCAGCGCCTCGACCCGGGTCCGGCACTCGGCCGCCATGTAGTCGATGAACACCCGCAGCTTGGGGTCCATCAGCCGCTTGTGCGGATAGACGATGGCCAGCTCGGACGGCGCCGGCGGCGTCTCCGGCAACAGCTCGACCAGCGCGCCGGAGGCGAGATGCTCGGCCAGCAGGAACCGCGCCAGGTTGACCACGCCGTGGCCCGCCAGCGCCCAGTCCATCAGCACCGCGCCGTCGTCGGTGTCGAACGGCCCGGTCAGATCCAGCCGCAGCGGCCCCTGCGGCGTGGTCAGCGTCCAGAAATAGTCCGGGCTGCCGGTGTAGCGCAGCAGCAGGCACTGGTGCCGCTCGACGAGGTCGCGCGGGGTCTGCGGCGCGCCCACGCGCTCGAGATACGCCGGCGAGGCGGCGAGGACCCGCGGGCATTCCAGGATGCGCAGCACGCGCAGGGTGCTGTCCTTGAGCACGCCGAGCACCACCGCGGCGTCGATGCCCTCGGTCATCATGTCGACGGCGCGGTCCGACAGCCGCAGCCGCACGCTGATCTCGGGGAATTCGGCGTGAAAGCCGGGGATCGCCGGGGCCACGATCTGGCGGCCGGCCCCCAGCGGCGCGGTGATCCGGATCACGCCGCGCGGCGACCGGCTGATCTCGGCCACGGCGCCTTCGGCCTCGGTCAGCGCCTCGAACACCTTGAGCGCGCCGTCGTAGAGGGCGGCGCCCTGTTCGGTGGGGGTCAGCTTGCGGGTGGTGCGGTTGAACAGCCGCACCCCGAGATGCGTCTCCAGCGCCTTCAGCCGGCTCGAGGCGACGGCCGGGGTCAGCCGCAGGTCGTGGCCGGCGGTCGACAGGTTCCTCAGCTCGTACACCCGGATGAAAAGTCGCAGGTTTTCAAGATAGGACATGGCCCGGTCCTAGCATTCTTCGGGATTTCCACAAAGAGAATGCGCGCCGGGCCCGCTTCCGTCCGGGCGACGGACCTGCGAGGATCCCGCCCGATGCAATCCCCGCGAGGCGCAAGATGACCGACACCCTGATCCGCGGCCGGCTGCTCAGCTTCGCCGAGGCCCCGCATGACGACGATCCGGCGAGCTATCGCTACATCGAGGACGGCGCGCTCCTGCTGCGCGACGGCCGCATCGTCGAGATGGGCGAGCACGCCGACCTCGCCCCGCGGGCGGCCGGCGCCGCGGTGATCGACCACCGGCCGCACCTGATCCTGCCGGGCTTCATCGACACCCATATCCACTTCCCGCAGCTGCAGGTGATCGGCTCCTGGGGCGAGCAGCTGCTCGACTGGCTGAACGCCTATGTCTTCGTCGAGGAGCAGAAGTTCGCCGACCCGGCCGTCGCGGCCGCGATGGCGCCGCGCTTCTACGACGAGCTGCTGCGCCACGGCACCACCACCGCCGTCGCCTTCTGCACCGTGCATCCCGCCAGCGTCGACGCCTATTTCGCCGAAGGTCTGAAGCGCAACATGCGGATGATCGGCGGCAAGGTGCTGATGGACCGCAACGCGCCCGAGGGCCTGCGCGACACCGCCCAGCAGGGCTACGACGAGTCGAAGGCGCTGATCGAGACCTGGCACGGCAAGGGACGGCTGCACTACGCGATCTCGCCGCGCTTCGCGATCACCTCGACCGAGGCGCAGATGCAGGCCGCCGGCGCGCTGATCGCCGAGCGGCCGGACCTGCATGTGCAGACGCATCTGTCGGAGAACCGCGCCGAATGCGAGTTCGCGGTGTCGCTGTTCCCGGGCGCCCGCGACTACACGGCGATCTACGAGCGGTACGGCTTCATGGGGCCGCGCAGCCTGTTCGGGCATTGCGTGCA
This sequence comes from uncultured Rhodovulum sp., assembly GCA_964438465.1. GTDB lineage: Bacteria > Pseudomonadota > Alphaproteobacteria > Rhodobacterales > Rhodobacteraceae > Amaricoccus. The sequence goes on from CAYTMB010000052.1 coordinate 11,105, forward strand.
CCTGTCGGACCGCGAGATCGGCGCGCTGGCGGAAAGCGGTTCGGTGGCGGTGTTCAACCCGACCTCGAACCTGTTCCTCGGCAGCGGCCTCGTCGACCTCGCCCGGCTGCACCGGCTCGGCGTCCGGACCGCGGTCGCCACGGATGTCGGCGCCGGCACCAGCTATTCGATGCTGCGCACGATGGACGAGGCCTACAAGATCCTCCAGCTCCAGGGCCAGAAGCTCGGCCCGCTGATGTCCTACTACATGATGACGCTCGGCAACGCCCGCGCGCTCGGGCTCGAGGCCCATATCGGCGCGCTCAGGCCCGGCGCCGACGCCGACCTCGTCGTGCTCGACAGCCGCGCGACGCCGGCGATGGCGCTGCGCTCGGAGACCGCGCGCAGCCTGACCGAGGAGCTGTTCATCCTCCAGACCATGGGCGACGACCGCTCGGTGGCCGAAACCTATGTCGCCGGCAAGCCCGCGCGCCCGAAGGGCTGATCCGAACTCCGCCTGATCGCCTCGG
>CAYTMB010000053.1:0-11501 GCA_964438465.1 uncultured Rhodovulum sp.
CGCGGCAAATCCGCCCGCATCGTCGAGAAGACGAACTACCGCGAACTGAAATCCGCCGAGACCAAGGCCTGAGGAGCGACACGATGAAAAAGGGCATCCACCCCGACTACCACTTCATCGAAGTGAAGCTGACCGACGGCACGACCTACACCACCCGCTCGACCTACGGGGCCGAGGGCCAGACGCTGGCGCTGGAGATCGACCCGTCGGTGCACCACGCCTGGACCGGGGGCAGCCAGAAGCTGATGGACGCCGGCGGCCGCGTGTCGAAGTTCAAGAAGAAATACGAGGGCCTCGGCTTCTGAAGCCGCCCAGGCGCCGCCATTCCGCGACAAGCCCCGCCGGCCTTCTGGTCGGCGGGGCTTTTTCTTTCCGGAGGCGCCGGCCGGACGCGCGCCGCGTCGCGGGGGCACGCATCCGCACCAAGATATCTATCAATATTTGCAATATTTCCTCATCCGCGTATGACTTCTCTGCGGTTGGTTCAGACTCGGCGAAAACGCCGCCGGCCGGCAAAAAAGGTCAATTGGCCGCGATAGGGGGAAACTCGCATGAATGTTGTCAATCTCATCTCCGGCGCCGCAACGCCGATGATCGCGGGGAAGATCGCCGGCATGTTCGGCGTTCCCGAAAGCGCCGCGCGCAAGATCGTCGCCGCCGGCGTGCCCGTGGTGCTGGCGGCGCTCATGAAGCGCTCCGCGAGCCCGGGGGGAACCGAAGCGGTCGGCCAGGCGCTCGGCGGTCTCGGCGACGCCAGCCCGCTCGACGCGCTGACGGGCGGCGACGCCGGACAGGCGACGGCGGCGGCGAACCAGGGCTCGGGCCTGCTGGCGTCGCTGCTCGGCGACGGCGCCGCCGGGACGCTCGCCTCGGCGCTCGGCGGCTATGGGGGCGTGGACGCCGCGAAGGCCGGGCCACTGCTCGGAATGACCGGAGCGCTGGCGCTGGGCGGTCTCAAGCAGGCGGCGACCGACCAGGGCCTCGACGCGGCCGGCGTCATGCGCATGCTCGACGGCCAGAAGTCCGAGATCGCCGCGGCGATCCCGCCGGATCTCGCCCGCACGCTGGCCGATTCGGGCATCGTCGCGCCGCAGTTCCTGCAATCCATCGCGCCCGCCGCCGCAGCGCCCGCCGCCGCAGCGCCGAAGCCGACGGTCGCCACGGTTCCGCCGCCTCCGGCAAAGAGCGGCCTGAGGCGCTGGCTGTTGCCGCTCGTCGCGGTTCTCGCGGTGATCTGGATCGCCACGCAGTTCTTCGGCCGCACCCCCGAGGCGCCCGTCGTGGAAGCGCCCGCGCCTGCGGCCCCGGCGCCCGAACCGGCCGCGCCGGCGGCGACCGAGACGGCCGAGCCGGCGGCGCCCGCCGCGACCGAGACCGCCGCCGCCAATCCGCTCGTCGTCGACGGCGTCGACATCGGCGCCTCGGTGCAGGGTCTGCTCGATCAGGTCACCGGCGCGCTCTCCGGCGTGACCGACGCGACGACGGCCCAGGCGGCCGTGACCACACTGACCGAAGCCGATACCGCGCTCGGCGGATTGCAGGGCCAGGTCGGCCAGCTGTCCGCCGAGGGCAGGTCGGCGCTGGCGACGCTGGTTGGCGCCGCGCTGCCGGCGATCCAGGCCACGGCGGACAGGCTGCTCGCCGACAGCGCGATCGGCGCGGTGCTCAAGCCCGCGGTCGATGGCGTGATGGCCAGGCTCACGGCCCTCGCCGCCTGAGCCGAAACCCGTCCGCGGCGGCGCTCGGCGCCGCCGCGACACTTCCCCGAATCGATTGCAGACCCTACATCTGGTGGCGCATCCCCGGTCGGGACGCGCCATTTTGATGTACTGGACCTGTGAATGCCGCATGTGATCGTCATGGGAAACGAGAAGGGCGGCTCGGGCAAATCCACCACCGCGATGCACATCGCCACCGCGCTCGCGCGCGAGGGCCATGCGGTCGGGGCGATGGACCTCGACCTGCGCCAGCAGAGCCTGTTCCGCTACCTCGACAACCGCGCCGACTACATGCGCCGGCACGCCATCGACCTGCCGATCCCGCGCCGCGCCCAGCCCAGGCCCAGCGAGGCCGACAGCCGCGCCGAGGCCGAGGCCGAGGACCAGGCCCGCTTCGACGCCGCGATCGCCGATCTCGCGACCGACTGCGCCTTCATCCTGATCGACTGCCCCGGCGCGCACACCGGCTTCGCGCGCATGGCCCACGCCATCGCCGACACCCTGATCACCCCGATGAACGACAGCCTGGTCGACTTCGACATGCTGGCCCGCCTCGACCCCGAGACCGGCCGGATCAAGGGGCCGTCGGTCTATTCCGAGATGGTCTGGAAGGCCCGCCAGGCCCGCGCCGCCGCAAGGCGCAAGCCGATGGACTGGATGGTGCTGCGCAACCGCATGGCCGCGCTCGACGCCCGCAACAAGCGCCGCGTCGGGGTGGCGCTCGACGAACTCGCCACACGGATCGGCTTTCGCATCGTGCCCGGCTTCTCCGAGCGGGTGATCTTCCGCGAGCTGTTCCTGTCGGGCCTGACGCTGATGGACCTCAAGGAGACCGACCCCGCGGCGATGACGATGTCCAACATCGCCGCCCGCCAGGAGGTGCGCGAGCTGATGCGCGCGCTGGCGCTGCCCGGCGGCTGAACCGCCGCGGCGGCCGGGATCAGATCCCGGGCGCCAGCGTCTGGCAGTCGGCGCTCTCGCGGGCGAGGCTCTGGCAGGCGGCCTCGGCGTCGCGCTGGTCGAGGCCGACGAACTGCGCGCGGAAGAAGGTCACGCCCTGCACCTTGGCCGCCTCGATCCGCCGCAGCCCTCCGTTCAGCTCCGGCAGGTCGCGCAGCGCCATCGTCAGCAGGTGCCGCTCGGCGTCGCCCTTGGTGCGGAACGCCCCGAGCTGCACGCCCCAGGCGTTGCCGCCGGTGCCGCCCGCGCCCGCGCCGGCGCGGCCGGCGGCGTCGGCCACCGCCACCTGCTGCGCGTCCGGGGCCGGCTGCGGCCGGGGCGCCGCGACCGCGAAGGTCGAGGCCGAGCCCTGCGGCGTCACCCGGCGCTGGTCGGGCCGCGGCGCGGGACGCAGGATCGCGCCCGACTGGGCGGCGACGACCTGCTGGGTCGCCAGCTCGGCGTTCACCTCGGCGATGGCGGTGGCGATGCTCTCGCTGGTGCGCGCGACCGCGGCGCCCTGGCCCATCCAGCGCGGCATCGGCCGGCCGCTGGTGAGCAGCGTCACCGCGCTCCGCGGCGCGGCGACGCCGGCGGTCGAGGCGCGGGGCGCGGCGGCGGCGGTGGTCTGCGGCGCGGCGGCGGCGACGGCGGTCGGCGCGACGGTGCGCAGCGGCGCGGGCGCGGCCACGCGGACCCGCGACGGCATCGCGTCGAAACCGAGGTCCATCAGCCGAATCACCTCGGCGTTGCGCGAGGCGCTGGACTTGCCGCCGAACACCGCGACGATCACCCGCTCGTTGCCGCGCTCGGCCGAGGAGACGAGGTTGAAGCCGGCGGCCTTGGTGTAGCCGGTCTTGATCCCGTCCGCGCCCGGATAGGCGTCGAGCACCCGGCGGTTGGTGTTCTGCACCGTGGCGATCCCGGCCGAGGTCGAGTTGCGCCCGAAGATGTTGTAGTATTGCGGGAAATCGTAGAACAGCCGTCGGCCGATCTCGGCCATGTCATGGGCGCTGGAATAGTGCCCCGCGGCGGTCAGGCCGTTGGCGTTCTTGAACTGGGTGTTCTTCAGTCCCATCGCGCGGGCGTACTGGTTCATCCGCTCGGCGAAAGCCTCCTCCGAACCGGCGACCGCGTCGCCCAGCGCGGTGGCGGCGTCGTTGGCGGACTTGATCGCCGCGGCGCGGATCAGGTAGCGCAGCTCGATCTTCTGCCCGGCCCGCAGCCCCAGCCGCGACGGCGGCTGCGCGGCGGCGTTCGGCGAGATCGTCACCATCTGGTCGAGCGACAGCCGGCCGCGGCGCACCTCGTCGAAGACGATGTAGAGCGTCATCATCTTGGTCAGCGACGCCGGGTGCAGCCGCTTGTCGGCGTTCACCGCCCTGATCGCCTGTCCGTTGCGCGCGTCCATGACATAGGCCGCGTATTCCTGCGCCTGCGCCAGCGTGGCCATGAAGGTGAACGCAAACGCGAGCGCGAACCCGCGGGAGAGGTTTCGGATCATCACTGCCTCCGGCGCGTGAGCGCCTATGCCTCAGGGTTTACAGACGCTTGCCCGCGCCTGCTTAATTTTGCGTAAAGCTAGCACGCTTCCCGCAACGGGAAAACACCTTTGTGGCGAGCCCGCCGCGCCTCGGGCCCGGACGATTTTTACTGCAGTGCAGCAAAGAGGCTTGACGCAGTGCAGCACGCTCTCTATGTTCACAACGTCGAATATGTAGACTCACAGACCGAAACCGAGAAGGAGACCACTATGTCTGTCGCCGCCCCGCGCGCCAAATCCGCCGCCGCCGCCGCCGCTACCGCCGAGACGATCACCGAGACCACCACCGCCGCCTTCCAGGACGTGACCGCCAAGGTCGAGACCCTGGTCGCCGACACCCAGAAGAACGTGACCGAGCAGCTCGAGAAGTTCTCGAAGGGCTTCGAGGGCTTCACCGCCTTCGGCCAGGAGAACATGGACGCGCTCGTGAAGTCGACCGAGATCGCCGCCAAGGCCGCCGAGGGCATCGGCTCCGAGGTCTCCGCCTTCTCGAAGAAGGCCTTCGAGGACGGCGTCGCCGCCGCGCAGGATCTCGCCTCGGCCAAGACCATGACCGAGCTGTTCGAGAAGCAGACCGCCTTCGCGCAGTCCTACTTCGAGGGCATCGTCCAGCAGTCGACCAAGATGAACGAAATCCTCGTCGCCGCGACCAAGGACATCACCGCGCCGATCGGCGCGCGCGTCACCGCCGCGACCGAGAAGATGAAGTCCTTCGCGCTCTGAGCGCATTTCGCCGGGCGGCGCTCGCCCGGCGAACTTCGGACCCCGTCGCGTTCGCGCATGCGGTGTTCATGACGAGACCTGTTGGCCCCCTTGCGGGGCCAATTTCGTTTCCGGGGCGGCCGTCGCGCGGATCCGCGGATCTGTCGGCGTAGCGGCCGCGCCGGCGCAGGGCAGGGCGGCATCGTGGCGGTCAGGCCGGGCGGGCGGCGCCGTCCGCCTCCTCTATGACGGCCTTCCCCGCGCCGGCAGTTCGAGCCGGGCGCGGGGCCGGTCCTCGCGGGAGACGGTCGCAGGAGTCACGCCCCCGCTCCCAGCGCCTTGTCGAGCGCCTCCAGGATGCTGGTCCAGCCGCTCTCGTGGCCCTTGCGCGAGGCCTCCGACGGGAAGCGGTCGTGGATCAGCGTCACCTCCGTCTCGTCGCCGACCGCGCGGAAGGTCAGGGTGACGAGGCTGTCGGGAACGGCGTGCGGCGAGTTCCAGGTGAAGGCCAGCCGGTTCGGCCGGTCGATCTCGCGGTATTCGCCCCAGTGCGGGATCTCGCCCATCTCGTTTTGCATGACGATCTCGTAGCGGCCGCCGACGCGCGGATCGGTCTCGGCGCGCAGCGTCGAGGCTCCCTCGCCGGGCGAGATGAAGCGCGTCAGCATCGCCGGATCGAGCCAGGCGTCGAACAGCCGCTCGGGCGATGCGGCGATGCGCCGCGTCAGTTTCAGCGCGAGGTCAGTGGTCATCGTCGGTCTCCTTGGTGATCACGTCGGCCAGACGGTCGAGCCGCATTTCCCAGGTCGAACGCAGCCGCCCGAACCAGTCGTCGATCAGCCGCAGCGGCGCCATTTCCAGCGCGATCAGATGCTCGCGCCACGCCGTCTTGCGGCTGACCAGCCCGGCCCGCTCCAGCGCCTTGATGTGCTTGGACACCGAGTTGAGGCTCATGTCGAAGCGCGCCGCGAGGTCGGTGACCCGGGCCGGCCCTTCCTGCGCGAGGATCGTGAGGATCGCCCGCCGCGTCGGGTCGGAGGCCGCCTTGAGCGTCTCGGTCAGGCTTTCGTCGCCATCCTGTCGTTCAACCATGAAGATGAATAACCCGAGTCGCCCCTTCAGTCAACCAAAAAGGTGAACGACGAGGGCTGGGCCCGAAGCAGGCGCAGCGCGAGTGCCTGCTCCGGCTTGTGGATAACTCGATCGTTAACACTTTTATCCAGTAATTACAGATGGATGACAAGCGTAACAACATGATACGCCTGCGCGCACGGATATCCCGCAAGTTGAGCGTCCCTGCCGCCGGCCCGCGGCGCCGGCGGCCGTCTCCCGCGCGCTTTGCGCGCGGCGGCGGCGCGCTCCCCCCTTTTTTGTTTCTGCGGAACCTATATATTGCGGGCTTGAGGGTATTGCCCCTGCATGCCAATGACCCGTTGATGCACATGTCGGATCCAAAATCCCCCGCCGGCGAGACCGGCCTGCTGACCAAGACGCGGCCGAGGACCCAGCGCCCGCCGCTGTACAAGGTCATGCTGCTCAACGACGACTACACCCCGATGGAATTCGTGGTGCATGTGCTCGAGCGGTTCTTCGGCATCACCCACGCCCAAGCCATCGACATCATGATGACCGTCCACAAGAAGGGCCTCGCCGTCGTCGGGGTGTTCTCCTTCGAGATCGCCGAGACCAAGGTGACCCAGGTGATGGACTACGCCCGGCGCAACCAGCACCCGCTTCAGTGCACGATGGAACGGGACTAGGGGCGCCGCCCCGGAGATGCCGCGCACCGATCGCCTCGTCCAGGCCGTCCGCACCGGCGCGCTGACGCTCCCCGAGCGCGGCGACATCCTCGTGCTGCGCGCCGCCTCGCCCGCGCTGGCCGAGGCGGTCGATCCCGCCCGGCTGGTGTTCGAGGCCGCCTTCCGGCCCAGCCACGACCTGCTCGCCGCCGCCGGTCTGCGGGTGACCCCGCGCGCCACGGCCCCCGCCGCGATGGCCGCGGTCACGCTCGGCCGCGCCCGGGCCGAGAACCTCGGCGACGTCGCCCGCGCGCTGGCGCTGCTGGCGCCCGGCGCGACGCTGGCGCTCGACGGCGCCAAGACCGACGGCATCGACAGCCTGGCGCGCCAGGTCGCAGAGGTCCTGCCGCTCGTGGGGGATTTCGCCAAGGCCCACGGCCGCGTGGTCTGGCTGACCCGTCCCGCGACGCTGCCGCCCGCGGTCGCCGGCTGGGCCGCCGCCGCCGCGCCGGCCCGCAACGCCGCCGGCTTCGTCACCGCGCCGGGCATGTTTTCGTCCGAGGCCCCCGACGCCGGCAGTCTCCGCCTCGCCGCCGCCTTCGACGGCCGGCTGAAGGGCCGCGTCGCCGACCTCGGCGCCGGCTGGGGCTGGCTCGCCGCCGAGGCGCTGGCGCGCTGCCCGCAGATCGCGGCGATCGACCTCTACGAGGCCGACGCCAATGCGCTCGACGCCGCGCGCACGAACCTCGTCGATCCGCGCGCCGCGTTCCACTGGGCCGACGCCCGCACGCTCGGCCGCGCCGAGCCGCCGCATGACGCGGTGATCGCCAACCCGCCGTTCCACCACGGCCGCGCCGCCGACCCCGGCCTCGGCGCCGCCTTCATCGCCGCCGCCGCGCGGATGCTGAAGCCCTCCGGCCGGCTGCTGATGGTCGCCAACCGGCAGCTGCCCTACGAGGCGGCGCTCGACGCCGGCTTCCTGCGCGTGGAGCGGCTGTCCCAGGACGGCGCGTTCAAGGTCTTCGCCGCCGAGCGCCCGCGGCGGCGCTGAGCCCGGCGCGCGCCTTGCGCCGCGGCCCCCGCGCGTGGCATCCTCGACCGGCTTTCGGGGACGGGCCGGGCCATGAACGATCCTGAGGCGGACCGCGCCGCGCTGCGCGCCAACCTGCGGCTGGTCGCGGGCCTCGGCGTCACGCTCACCTATCATCAGGCCGCGCGCGGGATCGGCCTGCGGCCGCCACATGTCATCCATTCGGTGACCGGCCTGCTCGAAGCGCTGATGGCCGAGGACGCCGCCGCCGGCCGGCCGTTCATCGCCGCCCTGGTGGTCAGCCGCGCCCGCGACGGCCTGCCCGCGCTCGGGTTCTTCGAGACCGCGCGGCGTCTCGGCCGCTTCTCCGGCGACCCGTTCGGCGAGGAGACCGTCGCCTATCACGCCGCCGAACTCGCCCTCGCCACCGCCTTCCACGCCCGGCCCTGGTGACCGCCCGGCCGCCGCCCGGGTCCGCCCGCGCTTGATGCAAGCCGGCGCCCTTGCTAAGCCCACGGCGCGGGAAGCGAGGGGGCGGGGCGGCGATGGTCGAAGTTGCGGGGCTGGATCGGCAGAAGGCGAAGGCGGTGCGGCCGCTGCGGTCGCTGGCCCCCTTCCTGCGGCCCTACCGCCTGCTGGTCGTCGGCTCGGGCGCCGCGCTGGTGGTGACCGCGATGCTGGCGCTGGCGCTGCCGCTGGCGGTGCGTCGGGTGGTGGACGGCTTCGCCGTCGAGAACCTGGCGCTGATGGACGAGTACTTCGCCGCGGCGATGGCGATCGCGGGCCTGCTCGCCATCGGCACCGCGCTGCGGTTCTACCTCGTCACCCGGCTCGGCGAGCGGGTGGTGTTCGACATCCGCAAGGCGATCTACGCCAAGGTCATCGGCATGAGCCCGGGCTTCTACGAGCGGATCATGACCGGCGAGGTGCTCTCAAGGCTGACCACCGACACCACCGTGGTGCTGTCGGTGATCGGCTCGTCGGTGTCGATCGCGCTGCGCAACATCCTGACGCTGACCGGGGGGGTGGTCCTGCTGTTCTTCACCAGCGCCAAGCTGACCGGGCTGGTGCTGATCGGGGTGCCGCTGGTGATCGTGCCGATCCTGGCGCTGGGCCGGCGGCTGCGGGCGCTGTCGCGCGAGAGCCAGGACCGCATCGCCGAGGGCAGCGCCCAGGCCTCCGAGACCCTGCTCGCAGCGCAGACGGTGCAGGCCTACACCCACGAGGACGCCAGCCGCGCGCGCTACGCGGGGCTGGCCGAGGCCGGGTTCGAGACCGCTCGGCGGCGGATCTTCACCCGCGCGGCGATGACGGCGATCGTGATCTTCCTCGTCTTCGCCTCGGTGGTGGGCGTGCTGTGGATCGGCGCGCGCGACGTGCGCGAGGGCGCGATGACGCCGGGCCAGCTGGTGCAGTTCGTCATCTACGCGGTGATGGTGGCGGGCTCGGCGGCGGCGCTGTCGGAGATCTGGGGCGAGCTGCTGCGCGCCGCGGGCGCGACCGAGCGCATGGTCGAGCTGCTGGAGGCGGTGGACACCATCCACGATCCGGCGGCGCCGGTCGCGATGCCGGCGCGGGCGGCGGGGGCGATCGGCTTCGAGGGCGTGACCTTCCGCTATCCGGCGCGGCCCGAGGTCGCGGCGTTGAGCGGGCTGAGCTTTGTGGTGCGGCCGGGCGAGACCGTGGCGCTGGTCGGGCCGTCGGGGGCGGGCAAGACCACGATCTTCCAGCTGCTGATGCGGTTCTTCGATCCCGACGCCGGGCGGGTGACGCTGGACGGGGTGGATCTGAAGGCGATGCTGCGCACCGACCTGCGCAGGCAGCTGGCGCTGGTGCCGCAGGACCCGGTGATCTTCGCGGCCTCGGCGCGCGAGAACATCCGCTTCGGGCGGCGCGACGCGACCGACGAGGAGGTCGTGGAGGCGGCGCGCGCGGCGGCGGCGCACGAGTTCCTGATGAAGCTGCCGCAGGGCTACGACACCTATGTCGGCGAGCGCGGGGTGATGCTGTCGGGCGGCCAGCGTCAGCGGATCGCCATCGCCAGGGCGATCCTGCGCGACGCGCCGATCCTGCTGCTCGACGAGGCGACCAGCTCGCTCGACGCCGAGAGCGAGCGGGCGGTGCAGGCGGCGGTGGACCGGCTGGCCGAGGGGCGCACCACGCTGATCATCGCGCACCGGCTGGCCACGGTGAAGCGGGCCGACCGGATCCTGGTGTTCGAAGAGGGGCGGATCGTCGCCGAGGGCGCGCATGGGGCGCTGGTGGCGGAGGGCGGACTCTATGCCCGGCTGGCGCGGCTGCAGTTCACCGACGGGGCGGCGTAACAACGTGATACACGGGGTCAAGACTTTGATATTTAAGGTAAACATACCTCGGCGTTAACCCGGTTTTAACCCGGGTTTTGGCCGTTCGGGCGGCGCGGCCGCCCTTGGCGGCCAGATTGAGCGCGCAGGTGCGCGCAGAGTCTTTTGTTGGGCGCAGGCGTGTTCGCCTGCGCCGGCGGGGCGCTCGCCGCCCCCGCACCCCAGGCACTGCTCTCCAGGTTTCTGGGCGAGGAAGAGGGGCGCTTCGGTGCGGCGCACGCGCTGGCGGGCGGAGGCGCCGCCCTCCCGCTACGCCACCCCGTCGGAGGTGGCGGCTTCGAGGCGGGCCAGGACCGGGCGCAGCGCGGGGGCGAGGTCTTCGGCGATCAGGCCGGGGCCGGCTTCGGTTCCGGCGGCGCCGTGCAGCCAGACCGCGGCGCAGGCGGCCTGCCAGCCGGGGGCGCCGGTGGCGGCGAGGCCGGCGATGACGCCGGTCAGCACGTCGCCGGAGCCGGCGGTGGCGAGCCAGGGCGGGGCGTTGGCGTTGATCGCGAGCCGGCCGTCCGGCGCGGCGATCAGGGTGTCGGCGCCCTTCAGCACCATCACCGCGCCCGCGCGCGCCGCCGCGGCGCGGGCGCGGTCGGGGCGCGGGGCGCCGGCGAGGTCGGGGAACAGCCGGGCGAACTCGCCGTCGTGCGGGGTCATCACCACCGGTTCGGGCCGCCCGGCGATGGCCGCGAACAGCGCGGGCGGATCGGCTTCGAAGGCGGTCAGCGCGTCGGCGTCGAGCGCCACCGCCACCGGGGCGGCGAGGGCGGCCAGGATCGTCGCGCGCTCGGCCGCGCCGGTTCCCAGCCCCGGACCGATGGCCACGGCGGTGAAGCGGCGGTCGGAGAGCAGCGCGGCGAGGCCCTCGGCGCCGTCGCTCCGGCGCAGCATCACCGCGGTCAGCTGCGCGGCGTTGACCGCGAGCGCGCCCGCCGGGCTCGCCAGCGTCACGAGGCCGGCGCCGGCGCGCAGCGCCGCGCCGGCGGCCAGCCGCGCGGCGCCGGTGCGGGTCATCGGTCCGGAGACCACCACGGCGTGGCCGCGGCGGTACTTGTGCGCGTCCCAGCCGGGGCGGCGCAGGGCCTGCGCCCAGAGCGCGGGCGCGTTCTCGAAGGCCTGCGGCGCGATCCCGGCGAGCACGGCTTCGGGCAGGCCGATGTCGGCGAGGGTGAGCGCGCCGCAGAGCGCGCGGCCGGGATAGAGCAGGTGGCCGGGCTTCTTGCGAAAGAAGGTGACGGTCACGGCCGCCTCGACGCAGGCGCCGCGCGGCTGGCCGCTGTCGGCGTCGAGGCCGCTGGGGACATCGACCGCCAGCACGGGCGCGGGATGGGCGTTGACCGCGGCGACGAGATCGGCGGCGGCGCCGGCCAGCGGCCGGTCGAGCCCGGCGCCGAACAGCGCGTCGATGATCAGCGCGGCGGGCGGCGGCGGCAGGGCGGCCTCGGCGACGGGTCCGGGCCAGCGGTCGCGGGCGATCGC
>CAYTMB010000054.1:0-11400 GCA_964438465.1 uncultured Rhodovulum sp.
GCGGCCGTCAGGCCGGCGGCGGGCGGAGGCTTTCGGCCGGGCGGCGCGCGCCCCGGCCGCGTCAGCCGATCTTGCCGGTGATGTAGTCTTCGGTCTGCTTGTGCCGGGGGTTCGAGAACAGGTCCTCGGTGCGGCCTTCCTCGATCAGCTTGCCGAGATGGAAGAAGGCGGTGCGCTGGCTGACCCGCGCGGCCTGCTGCATCGAATGGGTCACGATGATGATGGTGTAGTTGGTCCGCAACTCGTCGATCAGCTCCTCGATGATCGCGGTGGCGATCGGATCGAGCGCCGAGGCCGGTTCGTCCATCAGCAGCACCTCGGGCCGGGTCGCGATGGCGCGGGCGATGCACAGGCGCTGCTGCTGGCCGCCGGACAGGCCGGTGCCGGACTCGTTCAGGCGGTCCTTCACCTCGTTCCACAGGCCGGCGCGCTTGATCGAGCTGGTGACGAGCTCGTCGAGTTCGGCCTTGTTGCGGGTCATCCCGTGGATCTTCGGCCCGTAGGCGACGTTCTCGTAGATCGACTTCGGGAACGGGTTCGGCTTCTGGAACACCATGCCGACCCGGGCGCGCAGCTCGACCACGTCGATGCGCGGATCGTAGATGTCCATCGTATCGAGCTTCATCGAGCCCCCGACCCGGCAGATCGGGATGGTGTCGTTCATCCGGTTCAGGCAGCGCAGGAAGGTGGACTTGCCGCAGCCCGACGGGCCGATGAACGAGGTGACCTGGTTGGCCGGGATGTCGACGTTGACGTCGAACAGCGCCTGCTTCTCGCCGTAGTGCACGGTGACGTTGCGGGCCGAGACCTTGGCGGGCCCGACGGCCGCCGGGCTGGGCGCGGATTGCATGTGGTTGACCCTCGGGTCGGCGACGACGGTGCTCACTATGGTGTCCTCTCTCGACGCTTACCAGGTACGCTCGAGGCGCTGGCGCAGGAAGATGGCGATGCCGTTCATGACGATCAGGAAACCGAGCAGGACGAGGATCGCGGCGGAGGTCCGCGACACGAAGCCGCGTTCCGGGCTGTCGGCCCAGATGAAGATCTGGGTGGGCAGCGAGGTCGAGGCGTCGAACACCCCGCCCGGCGGGCTGGTGATGAAGGCGTTCATGCCGATCAGCAGCAGGGGCGCGGTCTCGCCGAGCGCCTGCGCGAGGCCGATGATGGTGCCGGTCATGATGCCCGGCAGCGCCAGCGGCAGCACATGGTGCATCGTGACCTGGTGCTGCGAGGCGCCGACGCCGTAGGCCGCCTCGCGGATCGACGGCGGCACCGCCTTGATCGCGTTGCGGGTCACGATGATGATCGTGGGCAGCGTCATCAGCGACAGGACCATGCCGCCCACGATCGGCGCCGAGCGCGGCAGCCCGAACAGCTGGATGAACACGGCGAGGCCGAGCAGGCCGAAGACGATCGAGGGCACCGCGGCGAGGTTGTTGATGTTCACCTCGATGATGTCGGTGACGCGGTTCTTCGGCGCGAACTCCTCCAGGTAGACCGCCGCGGCGATCCCGATCGGAAAGCTGATCAGGAAACAGACCAGCAGCGCGTAGAACGAGCCGACGATGGCGCCGGCCAGCCCCGCCATCTCCGGGAAGCGGCTGTCGGAATGGGTGAACAGGCCCCAGTTGAAGCTGCGGGTGATCCGGTCCTGCGCGACCAGCGAGTCGAAGGCGTCGATCTGGGCGTCGTTCAGCCGGCGGCGGGCCTCCGGCGTCTCGCGGTCGATCAGGCCCTTGTTGAGCTGGTCGTAGGGGTCCGAGACCGGCACGCGGAGCGACAGCACGCCGCCGATCACCGAAGGATCCTTCAGCACCGCGTCGCGCAGCATGAACTGGGTGTTGTTGGTCAGGATCGCCGTGACCGCGCGCTCCTGCGCCGGGGTCTCGGCGCCGGGCAGCAGCTCGCCCACCCCGGCCGCCATCACCGCGCGGAAGTTGCCCCGCGCCGGATCGGCCGGGTCGACGTTCTCGGTCGAGATCGGGAAATCCACCCTGACGAAGGTCTGGGTGAAGGCGGGATAGCCGCCGAGGATCAGCGTGAACAGCAGGATGCCGAGCAGCCCGAGCGCCGTCGAGATCGCTGCGATCCCGTACCAGCGCAGGCGGGTGTCGGCCGCGTAGCGCCGCCGCCGGTTGGCGGCCGCCGCTGCGCTGGAGGAATAATGCGGGCTGGAGGGGATCGCCGCGTCGGTCATGTCAGGGCCTCCTGGGGCCGGAAGGGTCACTCGTACTGCTCGCGGTAGCGGCGCACGATGGTCAGGGCGACGACGTTGAGGATCAGCGTCACCACGAAGAGTACGAGCCCCAACGCGAAGGCGGCGAGGGTCTTGGGGCTGTCGAAGGCGGTGTCGCCGGTCAGGAGCGAGACGATCTGCACCGTCACCGTCGTGACCGATTCCAGCGGGTTGACGTTCAACGAGGCGATCAGGCCCGCGGCCATCACCACGATCATCGTCTCGCCGATCGCGCGGCTGAGCGCGAGCAGGACGCCGCCCATGATGCCCGGCAGCGCCGCGGGCAGCAGCACCTTGGTCATGGTCTCGGCGCGGGTGGCGCCCATCGCCAGCGAGCCGTCGCGCATCGTGCGCGGCACCGCGCGGATCGCGTCGTCGGAGAGCGAGGACACGAAGGGAATGATCATCACGCCCATCACCAGACCGGCGGCGAGCGCCGAGTTCGGCGAGACGCCGACGCCGATCAGCCCGCCCGCGTTGCGGATCGCGGGGGCGACGGTCAGCACGGCGAAGAAGCCGTAGACCACCGTCGGCACGCCGGCGAGGATCTCGAGCATCGGCTTGACCGAGGCGCGGACGCGGTCATGGGCGTATTCGACGAGATAGATCGCGGTGAAGATGCCGATCGGCACCGCGACCAGCATCGCGATGGCCGAGATCACGATGGTGCCGACGAACACCGGAATGGCGCCGAAGGCGCCGGCGCCGGCGATCTGGTCGGGGCGCATGGCGATCTGCGGCTCCCATTTCAGGCCGAAGAAGAAATCGGCCGGCGGGACCATCTCGAAGAACGCCCAGGATTCGTAGACGAGGCTGGAGATGATGCCGGCGGTCGTCAGCACCGCGATGACCGAGCAGAAGATCATGAAGCCGGACAGCCCGCGCTCGACCGCGTTGCGCGCGCGAAACCGCGGCGCGAGGCGACGCTGGGCGACGAACAGCGCGAGCATCATCAGCGCCAGCGCCGCCACGAACATCGCGACCCGCGCGACGAATTGCAGGCGCAGCAGCCGGTCGGCGGCCGCGGTGATCGCGGGCGCCGGCTCCGCGAAGATCTGGCCGGAGGCGACGTTGCGGATCTCCGACAGCAGCAAGTTCTTCTGCGCCGCCGAGGCGCCGTCGATCAGTTCGGCCGGCAGGCCGCCCAGCAGCAGCCCGTCGATCGCCGCGCCCTGGAACGCGGTCCAGAGCAGCACGAGGATCAGCGCCGGCACCCCGACCCAGATCGCGACGAAGGCGCCGTGATATCCGGGCAGCGAATGCACGATCTCGTCGCCGCGCGCCGCACCGGCGAAGCGGGTCCCGGCGGACCGCCCGACGAAATACGCGATCACGGAAAGGGCGATGATGGTCAGGAGAAGATAGCCAAACACGGGCGCCCTCGTCTGTTCAGGCCGCGACGGGGTCCGGGGCGCGCGTTCGGCGCGCGCCCCGGACCTGGTCGGGATCAGTTGTAGCGGTCGAAGTGGACGCCGCCCGCGATGTTTGCGCGCACCAGCTCGCGGTCCGCGTCGGGCAGCGGCACGAGGCCGCGCTCGGAGAGGTAGCCGCCCTGGCCGAAGGACTCTTCGGAGACGTATTCGGTGACGAACTCGTCGAGGCCGGGGATGACGCCGCGATGCGCGTTCTTGACGTAGAAGAAGAGCGGTCGCGCCACGTCGTAGGTGCCGTCCGAGATGGTCTCGAACGCCGGCAGGACGCCGTTGACGGCCACGGCCTTCAGCGTGTCCTGGTTCTCGAACAGGAACGAATAGCCGAAGATGCCGAGCGCGTTCGGATCGGCCTGCAGGCGCTGCACGATCAGGTTGTCGTTCTCGCCGGCTTCGATGAAGGGGCCGTCCTGGCGCATCCGGCCGCAGACCTCTTCCCAACGGTCCTCGTCCGATTCCGCGAGCGCCGCGATGGCGGGGAACGCGTTGCAGCCGTCGTGCATCACCAGCTCGACGAAGGCGTCGCGGGTGCCCGAGGTCGGCGGCGGGCCGAACACCTGGATCGGCGTGTCGGGCAGCGACGCGTCGATTTCGCTCCAGATCTTGTAGGGGTTGGCGACGATGGCGCCGTCGACTTCGACTTCCGACGCGAGCGCCGCGAAGATCTGCGCCTCGGTCAGGTCGAGGTCCGGGCCGCGCACGTCATGGGCGATCGACAGGCCGTCGTAGCCGATCAGGACTTCGGTCACGCTGTCCACGCCGTTGGCGATGCAGGACTGGTACTCGCCCTCGGTCATCGCGCGCGAGGCGCCGGTGATGTCGGGGAAGGTCGGGCCGACGCCGCCGCAGAAGATCTGCATCCCGCCGCCGGTGCCGGTCGATTCGACCACCGGGGCCGGCATCCCGGTCATGCCGGCGAACTGCTCGGCGACGGCCTGGGTATAGGGGAAAACCGTGGAAGACCCGACGATCCGGATCTGGTCGCGGGTCTGCGCCATGGCCGACGCACCGCCGAAGGCGGTCAGGGCCGCGGCCGCTGCGCCCAGGTAAAGGGCCGATTTCATGTTGATTCCTCTCGGATTTCGGTATCGCAAGAACGTTTCATCCGGCGGCGGGCCATGCTTGGCCCCGCCTCCGACGCTCGCGCAGACTAGGTCCAAGCATTGACGCTAATGTCACATATTGACGACAGTTTCATGACGCGCCATGTCGTTGAAATCAAACTGCAACAACAAGACAGCGGGCGATCCGGCGCCCGCGCGCGTCAGCCGCCGGCGCCGGATGCGACATGCGGCGGCGGACCCGACGCGGGGTCGGACGCCTCGGCCGCGCGCCGCGCCAGCTGGCCGCGGATCATCTTGCCGAGCCGGTCCAGCTCGAGCGGCTTGGTGATGAACTCGTCCATGCCGACCAGCCGGGCCTGCTCGCGGTTCTCGAGCATGGCGTCGGCCGACAGCGCGATGATCGGGGTGTAGGACCGGCCCTGGGCCTGTTCGCGGCGGCGCAGCTCGCGCGTGGCCTCGAAGCCGTCGAGCACCGGCATCTCGATGTCCATCAGCACGATGTCGTAGCCGCGGCGCTCCCAGGCGATCAGCGCCTCGGCCCCGTGCTGGGCGACGTCGAAGGTCATCCCGAGCTTCTGCAGGAACAGCGACAGCACGAACTGGTTCGTGGCGTTGTCCTCGACGACCAGCACATGCGGCGTGCCGAGATCGGGGCTGCGCTCGCCGGGGTCGGGCTCGGCGGCCTGCTCGGGCGCCTCGGCGCCGGGCGCGGGCAGCTCGACCGTGAAGACCGAACCGCGGCCGAGCCGGCTCTCGACCCGGATCGCGCCGCCCATCAGCTCGGTGAGCAGCTTGGCGATCGCGAGCCCGAGGCCGGTGCCGCCGAACCGCCGGGTGGTCGAGCTGTCGGCCTGCACGAAGGGCTTGAACAGCCGGCCGATCGCCTCGGACGACATGCCGATGCCGCTGTCGCGCACGACGATCTCCAGCATCGGCCCGCCGGCGCGCGCGCGCAGGCTCAGCTCGGCCCGGACCTTGCCGCTGTCGGTGAACTTGATCGCGTTCGACAGCAGGTTGACCAGGATCTGGCGGATGCGGACCGGGTCGCCCAGCCGCCAGGGCTGCGGCGCGTCGATCGCGACCTCGAGCTTCAACCCCTTGTTCGCCGCCACCGGCGCAAACAGCGCGCGCGCGGCATAGGCGATCTCGGTCACGTCGAACGCGGTCTCCTCGAGGTCGATCTGGCCGGACTCGATCTTGGACAGATCGAGGACGTCGTTGAGGATGTCCATCAGCAGCCGGCCCGACGACACCATCACGTCGAGCATCTCGCGCTGCGCCGCGGTCAGCTCGGTGTCCGCGAGGATCGCCGCGAGGCCGAGCACACCGTTCATCGGCGTGCGGATCTCGTGGCTCATCGTGGCGAGGAAGGCGCTCTTGGCGTTGTTGGCGAGCTCGGCGGCCTTCTTCTGGTCCTGTAGCGCCTCGGCCAACTCGCGCGCCTCGGACAGCAGGCCCGAGCGCATCTCGGCGGCCAGCAGCATGTCGAGCGTGCCGTCGGTCGGCGAGAAATCCGAGAACTGCAGCGCGAGGCTGTCGTCGATGCGGTCGAGGTCGGGGATATGGCCGAGCATCAGCCACAGCCCGTCCGGCCGGCGCAGCGCGATGCCGCGCATCCGCATCGAGCGCCCGTCGGCGAGCCGCACGATCATCGGCCGGCTGCGGCGCATCAGGCCGTCGATGTCGGTGATGCTCGACGGGCGCTCGATGCGGAACCGGTCGAAGAACGCCGCCCCGACGACCCCGGGGCCGCCGTGGCAGCGGATCGAGGGTCCCGCCGCGACGATGCGGGCGTCGAGGTCCAGCCGCAGATAGGCCGGGAACAGCTCGGCCAGCTCGGCCTCGCCGAGCGTCAGCGCGGCCGCCGCGGCCCCGGATCGCGCCTCCATGCCGGTCAGACCGTGACGGGCATGCGCGCGAGCACGAACAGCACCCCGCCGTCCCGGGCCGCGTAGGTGACGCGCACCGTTTCGCCGAAGCGTTCGGCGACGGCGGACAGGATGCCCTGCACGAACGGCTCCAGCCCCTGGCGCTGCGAGCGGTAGAGCACATGGATCGCCGCCGGGCTGCTCTCGACCACCTCGAAGCCCGGCAGCGCCGCCAGCGGCATGTTCGACTTGATCGAGGCGTGCATGCGGTCGAGGTTCGAGATGAAGGTCTCGAGGTCGCCGCCGGCCATCTGCAGCACGCGCCCGTAGGCCGAGGCCCCGGCGAAGTCGATCCAGTAGCGGCCGAACTGGTGCAGGGTCTCGGCCATGCCGCAGCCGAGGCGGTCGGAGATCAGTCCGACGAGGCGCATGGTCTCGGCGTCCGAGTAGTATTCCACGCCGATGAAATGGCGCCCCGACAGCCCCTCGCGGGCGATCAGCCGTTGCCACTCGGTCGGGCCGAGGCGGGCCAGGGCGAGGTCGCGGGCCGCCTGATGGATCATCCCGTACATCGCCGCCCTCTCTCCTGCCCGCCCCGGCGCCCGATGCGGACGTCGGAGCAAGCGTCGGCGAATCTAGGCGCGACGCTTTGGCGATCCCTTAATAAATATCGGGATAGTATTCTAATGGTTAAACAGTCGTAAAAGACGCAAGCCCGGGTGGGGCAAAAGCATGAGGGCATGTCCATGAAAAGATCGGGAGCGCTTCAGAAGCGGTACTTGACCGATGTCGGCACAGTCGATCATGGGCGAATCGAATTGATCGCCGAGACGCCGGCGCCCCTGTCGAAAGTCGACGCCGTCATCGTCAAGGACAGCTGGAACAAGTTCCTCGCCTTCGACGAGATGCTGATCGAGATGTTCTTCGAGCGGCTGATCCTCGACCTGCCGGAGCTGATCGACCAGTTCGGCGTGGCGCTGGACCAGGCGCCGGCGGAGTTCCTCGCGCTGATCGACGGCGCGGTGCGCGGGCTGTGTCCGATGACCGAACGGACGCTGCGCGAGAGCTATGACGGGGCGCCCGGCGCGCAGGCGGCGCGCGGCCGCACGGTGGCGGAGTTCGGCGCGTTCTTCTCGACCTACGGGGTCACGCCCGAACAGTGGCGCGCCGCCGGCGCGACCTTCGTCTGGGCGATGGGCAAGGCGCCGTATCTGGAGGATTTCGAGCGCGAGAACCTCGCGCGCGGCGCCGAGTCCGCGCTGGCGCGGTTCTTCGCCAGCCATGTCGCCGCGCCGATGATCGCCTGCGCCGCCGCGGAGGACGCCGCCCTCGCCCCCGAGATCGTCGCCGAGATGCAGGCCGGCGCCGAGGCGATGCTGGCGCATCCGCAGGACGCCGGCATCTTCTTCTACCAGACGCTGTTCAAGACCCATCCCGAGGTGCTGCGCCACTTCCGCACCGCCGACATGGACATGCTGTCGCGCCATCTGATCGAGACGGTGGTGTTCCTCAGCCGCGCCTCGACGCGGCCGAAGAGCCTGCGCGGCGAGCTGCGCAACCTTGCCCAGGTCCACCAGTCGAACGCGATTCCCACGGCGGACTATCCCAAGCTGGCCGCCCCGCTGCTGGAGACCCTCGGCGCCTTCGGCACCCCGCTCAATCCGCGGATGCGGCGCGGCTGGGAAGTGATGTTCGACCGGGTGATCCGGATCATCTCGGAACCGATGGCCCAGCAGGAACGGCTGTCCGAAGCGGCGCGCGAGTATCTCGACCAGATCGCCGAGGAGCTCGACTGGCCCGAGACCAGGCGCGACAAGCGCTGGTCCGAGATCACCCACGAGATCCGCGCCACCGGCGCCTACACCCATACCTTCGAGGAGCTCGAATACGGCGCCAAGCTCGCCTGGCGCAACGCGCCGAAATGCATCGGCCGGATCAGCTGGAAGAACCTGATCGTGCGCGACCGCCGCCACGTCACCGATCCCGACGAGATGTTCGCCGAATGCGTCGAGCACCTGCGCGCCGCGACCAACGGCGGCAACATCGAGATCGTGCTGACCGCGTTCCGGCCGACCCGGCCCGGCGAACGCTGGGGCCCGCGGATCTGGAACAGCCAGCTGATCCGCTACGCCGCCCACCGCCTCGCCGATGGATCGGTGCTCGGCGACCGCGCCAATCTCGAGCTGACCGCGGCGATCCGCAAGCTCGGCTGGACCCCGCCAGCCGAGCCGACCGACTTCGACATCCTGCCGCTGGTCGTCGACATGCCGGGCCACGAGCCGCGCATCTACCAGCTCGATCCGGCCGACGTGCTCGAGGTGCCGATCAGCCATCCGACCTCGCCCGCGATCGCGGCGCTGGGGCTGAAGTGGTGCGCGGTGCCGGCGATCGCCAACTTCCGCATGGAGATCGGCGGCATCGACTACGGCTGCCTGCCGTTCAACGGCTGGTTCATGGGCACCGAGATCGCGCGCAACCTCTGGGAGGACA
Source organism: uncultured Rhodovulum sp. (assembly GCA_964438465.1). Taxonomy (GTDB): domain Bacteria; phylum Pseudomonadota; class Alphaproteobacteria; order Rhodobacterales; family Rhodobacteraceae; genus Amaricoccus. Next base: position 9,089 of record CAYTMB010000054.1, read on the forward strand.
AGCGCTACGACCGCGCCGAGGCGATCGCCGAGGCGCTGGGGCTCGACACCTCGTCCGAGGCGACGCTGTGGCGCGACCGGGCGTTCCTCGAGCTCAACATCGCGGTGGTGCACAGCTTCCAGCAGGCGCGCATCACGCTGGTCGACCACCAGACCGCGGCGCGGCAGTTCATGATCCACGACCTGCGCGAGAAGAAGGCCGGGCGCGAATGCCCGGCGCAATGGTCCTGGGTCGCGCCGGCCGCCGGCGGCTCGACCACGCCGGTCTGGCACCACGAGACCCGCGATTTCCACCTCAAGCCCTGCTACGTCTACGCCGCCGACCGCTGGGCGGTGACCGAGCGCGACATCGGCCCCGCCCGGGACGCGGCGCCGGTCGAGGACGCGCGCACCCGGCGGCCGCTGATCCTCTACGCCTCCGAGACCGGCACCGCCGAGGGCTATGCCCGGCAGGCGGCGCGGCGGCTGGGCGGGCTCGCGCCGCAGGTGCTGTCGATGGACGAGGTCGACGTCGACGCCATCGGCCGCGAATCGCTGGTGCTGGTGATCGCCGCGACCTGCCGCGACGGCGACGCGCCGGGCAACGGCCAGGCGCTGCTCGACTGGCTGCGGACGCGCAAGCGCGGCGCGCTGTCCGGGATCGGCTTCGCCGTGCTCGGCATCGGCAACCGCATCTATCCCAAGTTCTGCGCCGCCGCCGTCGCGTTCGACGCCGCGCTGGAGCGCGCCGGCGCCGAGCGCATCGCCAAGCTGGAGCTCGCCGACGAGATCGCCGGCCAGTCCGACACCGTCAAGCAATGGCTGGAGATGTTCGCCAAGATGTGGTCGGCCGACGGCCGGACGGCCAGGGCCCGCCGCGCCGTGGTCGAGATCATCCCGCCCGCCCGCCTGCCCGCGCGCGATGCGGTCGAGTTCGGCCGCGTCGCCTTCAACGAGGAGATGCTGGGACCGGACGCCGGCCCCGGCCGCTCGACCCGGCACATCGGCTTCGACCTGCCCGCGAGGGCGCCGCGCTACGAGGCGGGCGACCATGTCGCGATCCATCCGGTCAACCCCGACCGGCTGATCGACGGCGTCTGCGCCCATCTCGGCCTGCCGCGCGACGCCTGGTTCCGCATCCTCGGCGCATCGGTCGACGCGCTCGACCGCTACCGCGACGGCTATCCGGTCTCGCGGCTGATGGCCGAGGATCTCGACCTCGGCATGCCCGAGGCCCCCGAGGAGCTGCTGGCCGCCATGCGCGCGGCGAGCCGCGATCCCGACGACCAGATGCAGCTCGACAAATGGCTGGCGACGCTGGCGCTCGAGGAGTCGAGCCCGGCGCGGCGCGCGCTGCGCGACTGGCTGCGCGCGACGTATCACTCGCTGCTCGACCTGTTCGACGCCTTCCCGCAGTCGGCGCCGCCGGTGGACGTGCTGATCGAGCTGCTGCCGCGCCAGAAGCCGCGGATGTACTCGATCGGCTCCAGCCCGCTGGTGCATCCGCGGCAGGTGCGGATCATGGCGGGGGTGCTGACGCTGCCGAGCGACGACGGCCGGCCCCGGCGCGGACTGTGCTCGCACTACCTGCAGGGGCTGAAGCCCGGAGCCGAAGTGCGCATCGCGATCAAGGCCGCCCCGCGCCGGCTGACGCCCGACTTCGCCGGACCGCTGCTGCTGGTGGGCGCCGGAACCGGGCTCGCGCCGCTCCACGGCATCCTCCAGGACCGCGTCGCCCGCGGCGCGCGCGTCACGCCCGAAGCGCCGGTCGCGCTCTACGCCGGGTTCCGCAGCGCGGGCGAGTTCCTGCAGGGCGCCGACCTGACCGCCTGGCGGCGCGAGGGCTTCCTCACCCGGCTCGGCGTGGCCTTCTCGCGCAAGGGGCCGGCCAAGGCCTATGTCCAGGACGCGCTCGACGGCGACGGCGCGCTGGTCTGGGACATCCTGCGCCGCGACGGCGCGCATGTGCTGATCTGCGGCGACGCCAAGATGGCGCAGGACGTCGAGGAGCGGCTGCTGGCGATCCTGCAGCGCGACGGCGGCCTCGGCTATCCCGGCGCGCTGGCGACGATCCAGGCCCTCAAGCGCGAAGGCCGGCTGATCGAGGACGTCTGGGGCGTCCAGCTCAACCGCGACGTCGCGCTGCCCGAGATGGTGCGCGCCAAGTACGACCGCGGCGCGGGATGGCTGGCCCGGCTCCAGCGCGTGCTCGGCGGCCGGCGCAGCGACGCGGGGGCGATCGAGCTGCTCTGAGCCGGACCGGCGCGGCCTCCCCGCAGGGGGCCGCGCAATCGCGTGTTGCGGCGCAGCAGGCGGGCCGTTAACCTTTCCCGG
>CAYTMB010000055.1:0-11398 GCA_964438465.1 uncultured Rhodovulum sp.
GGCAGGCCCGTCAGGGCGCGGGCCTTGGGGTTGCTCTCGGCGCAGGCCGCGCGGGCGAGCGCGGTGAGCGCGGCGTGAAGTTCAGGCGTCGCCATGGCGGGGTCGGCGTGCAGGCGGCGGGCGATCCGGGCTTGCGCCGCGGCGAGGTCGGGGGCGCCGGGCGCGAACGGCGCGAGCGCGGCGAGGGCCTCGGCGCGCCAGGCGGCGCCGGTCGCGTGGCGGCGGGCGGCGATGCCGAGCGCGGTCAGCACCATCAGCGCGGGGTAGCGGCGCTCGGGCGGCAGGTGGGGCAGCGCCTCGGCCTTGAGCGTTTCGCGGGCGCGGGCGAGCAGGGTCGCGGTGTCGTCATCGGCGGTCACGGGCGGGTCATCTCCAGCAGGTCGAGCAGCAGTTCGGGCACGACATGCGCGGTCAGCGCCAGCTCGAGGCTCGGCTCGTCGCGGGCGGCCTGCATCAGCGCGATGGTCGCCCAGCGCGCGGTCGACAGCGCCTCCCACCAGCGGATGCGGGCGTCGTCGGGCAGGGGCGCATGGGCGGCGTAGCCGGCGTAGAGCTCCGCGCGCGTCCCGATCCCTCCGGCGGCGAGGTCGGGGCGGTTGAAGCGCCAGCAGGGCGCGGTGAGCCAGCCGAGGTCGGCGGCGGGGTCGGACCAGCCGGCGAACTCCCAGTCGAGCACCGCGGTCAGCGCGCCGCCCTCGACCATGTAGTTGCCGGTGCGGAAGTCGCGGTGGCAGAGCGCGGGCGCGGCCGGCGGCGGCGCGGTCGCCTCCAGCCGGGCGAGGCCCCATTCCAGCGCCGGCTCGGCGGCGCCGAGGCCGTCGAGCAGGCCGCGCAGCCAGGCGATCTCGGCGCGGCCGGGGTCGGCGGGCGGCGGCGCGAGGAAACCGAGCCGCGGGTCGGGCGGGCGGACTGCGTGCAGGCGCGCCAGTTCGGCCCCGAGCGCCGCGGCGAGGCCGGGGCAGGGCGCGGCGGCGGTCAGCGCGCGGGCGTCGGCGCGGCCGCCCGCCCGGCGCATCAGGAAGAACGGCCGGCCGAGCACGCCCGGATCGGCGCAGAGCGCGACCGGCTCGGGCGCGGTGACGCCGGCGGCGCGCGCGACCTGGAGCAGGCGGAACTCGGCGGCGCGCGGGTGGCTGATCGCGAGCTGCGAGGGCGCGTCGAGGCGCAGCACCAGCGCCTGCGGGCCAGCGTGGGGGCCGCCGGTCGCCACGAGGTCGAGCCGCCAGTTCTCCTGGATCGCGCCGCCCGACAGCGGGGCGAGCGCCGTGATCTCGACCGCCTCGGCGCCGAGCGCCGCGGGCAGCCAGCCGGCGAGCGCCGCCCGCATCAGGCGTCCCAGCGCCAGAACGCCTCGCCGCGGTCGGCCAGCTCGCGGGCGAGCACCATGCGATGCACCTCCGAGGCGCCGTCGACCAGCCGGGCCTGGCGGGCGTAGCGGTAGATCCATTCGAGCGGGGTGTCGCGGGAGTAGCCGCGGGCGCCGCAGAGCTGGATCGCGGTGTCGGCGGCCTGGTGCAGCGCTTCGGAGACCACGACCTTGGCCATCGAGATCTCGGCGCGCGCCCGGTCGCCGCGGTCGAGCCTCCAGGCGGCGTGCATCACGAGCAGCCGGCCCTGGCGGATCGCCAGCGCCGCGGCGCCGAGCTTGTCCTGCACGCTCTCGCGGTCGGCGAGGCGGACGCCGAAGCCGGTGCGATGCTCGACATAGGCGCGGGCGATCTCGAGGCTGCGGCGGGCGAGGCCGAGCCAGCGCATGCAATGGGTGAGGCGGGCGGGGCCGAGGCGGATCTGGGTGACCTTCAGCCCGTCGCCGACGGCCATCAGGCGGTTGTCGTCGGGGATCTCGAGGCCGTCGAACACCAGCTCGCAATGGCCGCCGTGCTCCTCGGGGCCCATGATCGGGATGCGGCGCTCGATGCGCCAGCCGGGCTGGTCGCGGTCGAAGAGGAAGGCGGTGAGGCCCTTGCGGGCGTCATCGGAGCTGCGCGCGATCAGCACGAAATGCTGCGCGACGCCGGCGCCGGTGATGAACCACTTGCGGCCCTCGATCCGCCAGACGTCGCCGTGGCGGGTGGCGGTGGTGCGCATCATCGACGGGTCGGAGCCGGCGCCGGGGGCGGGTTCGGTCATCGCGAAGGCCGAGCGGACGCGGCCCTCGGCGAGCGGCGCGAGCCAGCGGGCCTGCTGGGCGGGCGGCGCGACCTTGGCGAGCAGCATCATCGTGCCATCGTCGGGGGCGGCGCAGTTGAAGGCGACGGGGCCGAACAGCGCGCGGTTCATCTCCTCGTAGAGCGCGGCCTGGGCGACGTGGTCGACGCCGAGGCCGCCATGCGCGGGGCCGAGCTGCGGCAGCCAGAGGCCGGCGGCCTTCACCCGGGCGCGCAAGGCGTCGAGCCGGTCGAGCGCGATGTTCTCGTGCGCGTCCCAGACCGTCGGATCGGCCTCCAGCGGCAGGATCTCGGCCTCGACGAAATCGCGGACCCGGGCGCGCAGCGCCTCGGCGGCGGGGGCGAGCGCGAAGTCCATCACAGGCCCCCCACCGAATGGCCGCCGTCGACGACGAGCGTGGCGCCGGTGACATGCGCGCCGGCGCGGCTCGCGAGCAGGAGCAGCGGGCCGGTCAGATCCTCCGGCGCGCCGAAGCGGCGCTGCGGGATGCGGGCGAGCATCCTGCGGCCGGCCTCGCCGGTCAGGGTCTCGCGGGTCATGTCGGTCTCGACATAGCCGGGCGCCAGCGCGTTGACCCGGATGTTGTCGCGGGCGAGCTCGACCGCCAGCACCCGGGTCAGCTGGTCGAGCCCGGCCTTGGAGGCGGCGTAGGCGGCGGCGCGCGGGGTGACGCGGATGGCGAGAACCGAGGCGACGTTGACGATCGCGCCGCCGCCGGCCGCGGCCATCCGGCCGGCGGCCTCGCGGCACATCAGGAAGGCCGCGCGCAGGTTCACCGCGAAGGCGCCGTCCCAGTCGGCGTCGCTGGTCTCGGCCAGCCGCCGGGTCAGGCCGACGCCGGCGTTGTTGACCAGCAGCGTCACCGGCCCGCCGAGCGCCGCCTCTGCGGCGTCGAAGGCGGGCGCGATCGCGCCTGCGTCGGTGACGTCGAGCGGGACCGCGCAGGCGCCGGGGCCGAGCGCGGCGGCCTCGGCGGCGATGCGCCCGGCGCGGCGCGCGGTCAGCGCCACCCGCGCGCCGGCGGCGTGCAGCACCCGGGCGAAATGCAGCCCGAGCCCGGCGGAGGCGCCGGTGACCAGCGCGTTGGTCCCGTCGAGGCGGAACAGATCTGCGGGCCCGGCCATCGCGGTCAGCCCGGCGGGGCTTCGGCCGGGGCGGCGGGCGCGGGGGCGTCCGTCTCCGGGGCGGGGCCGGGGATTTCGGGGGCGGGGGCTTCGGGCGCGGGGATTTCGGGCGCAGGGGCTTCGGGCGCCGGGGTTTCGGGCGCGGCCGGATCGGGGACCGGGGCGCCGGCGCGCCACTCGCCCTCGATCTCGGCGCCGTCGGCGAAGCGCATCCGGCCCTGGCCCTGCGGCAGGCCGTCGACGAAGGCGCCCTCGTAGCGGTCGCCGTTGGGGTAGAGCGCGGCGCCCGGGCCGTTCAGCAGCCCGTTCGCCCAGGCGCCCTCCAGCACATAGCCGTCGGGCAGCACCATGCGCCCGATGCCGGAGCGCTGGTCGGCGGCGAAGGCGCCCTCGTAGCGCGCGCCGTCGGCGTCGACCGCGACGCCGCGGCCCTCGCGCCGCCCGGCGACCCAGTCGCCGTCATAGGTCGCGCCGTCGGGATCGACGCGCCGGCCGCGGCCCTGCGGCAGCGCCTCCGCCAGCGCGCCCTCGTAGACCGCGCCGTCGCGGTAGGTCACCCGCCCGGCGCCGGTCAGCGCGCCGTCGACCCAGCCGCCCTCGTAGACCTCGCCGGAGGCGAGCCTGTGCGCGCCGGTCCCGTGGAACCGGTCGGCGCGCCAGCCGCCCTCGTAGACGTCGCCGTTGGGGAAGGCGAGCCTGCCGGTCCCCTCGCGCCGGCCCTCGACGAAGCCGCCCTCGTAGCGCTCGCCGCCGGCGGTCACCAGCACGCCCTCGCCTTCGCGCCGCCCGGCGCTCCAGCCGCCGACGTAGCTCGAGCCGTCGGGCCGGGTCAGCGCGCCTTCGCCCTCGGGGGCGCCGCCGACCAGCGCGCCGTCGTAGACCGCGCCATCGGCGTATTCGATGCGGCCCGGCCCGGTCAGCGCGCCGGCGCGCCAGAGGCCGGAATGCACGGCGCCGTCGGGGGCGGTGTAGACGCCTTCGCCCTCCTGCGCGCCGTCGGCGAAACCGCCCTCGTAGCGGCCGCCGTCGGCGTAGGTGGCGACGCCCTCGCCCTCGGGCTTGCCGGCGCGCCAGCCGCCCTCGTAGCCGCCGCCGCCGGCGTAGTCGATCCGCCCGGTCCCCTCGGGCTGGCCGTCGACGAAGCCGCCGACATAGACCGCGCCGTTGGCGAACTGCGCCCGGCCCTGGCCCTCGATGCGGCCCTCGACCCATTCGCCCTCGTATTCGTAGCCGTCGGGGCGGGTGTATCTGCCCTCGCCGTGCTGGCGGCCGTCGAGGAACTGTCCCTCGTAGACCGCGCCGTCGCCGTAGGTCTTGGTCTGCACCCGGCCCTGCGCCGCGGCGCCGCCGGCGCCCAGCGCAACCGCCACGAGGGCCGCGGCGAGGCCTGCGGCGATCTTCGGTCTGCTCACGGCGCTCTCCCCGGCTCTCGGTGTTGTCGCTTCGGTCGCGGCGCGGGCGGGCTGCCGGCCGCGGACGCGCGCGACCATATGCGCCGGCCGGGGCGGGAACAACGGCCTTTGCGCCCGGCCCGCGCCCGCGGTCCCGGCGCGCCTCCGCCGACCCCTCCCGCCTCGCCCTTGTCTCGGCGGCGGGCCCGCTCTAGGACGGGACGGATCGGGCGCGCGCGGAGGTGGGGATGCCAGGCAGGTTTCGGCTGACCATGGCCCAGCTCAACCCCGTGGTCGGCGACCTCGCCGGAAACCGGGCCAAGGCGCTGGCCGCGCACCGCGAAGCCAAGGCGGCGGGCGCGGATTTCGTGGCGCTGCCCGAGCTGTTCCTGATCGGCTACCAGCCGCAGGACCTGGTGCTGAAACCCGCGTTCCGCGCCCATGCCGCGGCCGAGCTGGCCGGGCTCGCCGCCGATTGCGCCGACGGGCCGGCGCTGGGGATCGGCGCGCCCTTCGAGGAGGACGGGCGGGTCTACAACGTCTACGCCATCCTCGCCGGCGGCCGGGTGGCGGGCTTCGCGCGCAAGCACCACCTGCCGAACTACAACGTCTTCGACGAGCCGCGGGTGTTCCGCTCGGGCGCGATCGCCGGGCCGTTCCGCATCGGCCCGCTGCGGATCGGCGCGCCGATCTGCGAGGACGCCTGGTATCCGGACGTCGCCGAGACGCTGGCCGAGAGCGGCGCGGATCTGCTGATGGCCCCGAACGGCTCGCCCTACCGCCGCGGCAAGTTCGACGTGCGGATGAACCACATGGTCGCCCGGGTGATCGAGACCGGGCTGCCGCTGGTCTATCTCAACATGGTCGGCGGGCAGGACGACCAGATCTTCGACGGCGGCTCGTTCGTGCTGAACCCCGGCGGCGCGCTGGCGGTGCAGCTGCCGGTGTTCGACGAGGCCATCGCCCATGTCGATTTCGACGAGGAGCCGCTGGGCTGGCGGGCGCGGCCGGGCGAGCGCGCCGGGCATCCCGAGACCGCCGAGCAGGAATACCGCGCGATGGTCGAGGGCCTGCGCGACTATCTCGGCAAGTCCGGCTTCCGCAAGGCGCTGCTCGGGCTGTCGGGCGGCGTCGACAGCGCGCTGGTCGCCGCCATCGCCGCCGACGCGCTGGGGCCGGAGAACCTGCGCTGCGTGATGCTGCCCTCCGAGTTCACCGCCATCGCGAGCCTCGAGGACGCCGCCGAGGTCGCGCGCCTGCTCGGCTGCCAACTGGACGAGCTGCCGATCGAGGCCGCCCGCGCCGCGGTCGGCGCGACGCTGGCGCCGCTGTTCGAGGGCCGCGCCGCCGACCTGACCGAGGAGAACGTGCAGAGCCGGCTGCGCGGGCTGATGCTGATGGCGCTGTCGAACAAGTTCGGCGAGATGCTGCTGACGACGGGCAACAAGTCCGAGGTCGCGGTCGGCTACGCCACGATCTACGGCGACATGGCCGGCGGCTACAACCCGGTCAAGGACCTGTACAAGACTCGGGTCTTCGCCGCCTGCCGCTGGCGCAACGCCCATCACCGGCCCTGGATGCAGGGCCCCAAGGGCGCGGTGATGCCCGAACGGGTGATCGACAAGCCGCCCTCGGCCGAGCTGCGCCCCGACCAGAAGGACGAGGACAGCCTGCCGCCCTATCCGGTGCTCGACGCGATCCTGGAGATGCTGATCGAGGGCGACCGCTCGGTGGCCGAGGTGGTCGCCGCCGGCTTCGACCGCGCGACCGTGAAGCGCGTCGAGGCGCTGATCTACGGCTCGGAGTGGAAGCGGTTCCAGTCCGCGCCCGGCGCGCGGCTGACCAACAAGGCGTTCTGGCTCGACCGGCGCTATCCGATGGTCAACCGCTGGCGCGATCCGTCCTGACCGCCCCCGGGGCGCGCCCGGCGCGCTCCCGGCGCAGACGCGGCGCCGGCGCCGGCGCCGCATCGATCCCGCATCGACCCCGCCCGCGTCGATCCCGCATTAACCAAACCTCATCACTTTCCGGTTAACGGATGATTTCGCCGCGAAAAATTGATGACTCCGAAGCATACTCATGCAATTGCTGGGGACGGGTGAGTAAGCTGGTTCTGGTGGTGATCGGGATGAAAGTAGTGCTGTTCTGCGGCGGGCAGGGGACTCGTATTCGAGATTACTCCGACCAGATACCGAAGCCTCTTGTTCCGGTAGGTGGTGTTCCGATACTTCTGCATATCATGCAGTATTATGCCTCGTTCGGGCATAAGGATTTTATCCTCTGCCTCGGCTACAAGGGCGAGGAGATCAAACGGTTCTTTCTCGATTTCATCGAGGATTCTTCCCGGAACGTAGTTGTCGAATTCGGACTGCCGAAGAACAGCGGCTCGAACCCGCTGCATCCCGACTGGCGGATAACCTTCGTCGAGACCGGGATCGACACCAATATCGGCGGGCGCCTGCTGCGGGTGCGAAAGCATCTCGAAGGCGAGGAGATGTTCTGCGCGAACTACGCCGACATCCTGACCGACCTCGACCTCGACGACATGCTGGCCGGCGCGCGCGCCACCAACGCCATCGCGTCGTTCTGCTGCGTGCCGCCGCCGTATTCGTTCCACACCGTCAGCTTCGGCGCGCGGGACATGGTCACCGGACTGACCGAGATGAAGCAGTCCGGCGCCTGGATGAACGGCGGCTACATGATCCTGCGCCGGGAGATCTTCGACAACCTCAACCCCGGCGAGGAAATCGTCGAGGAGGGGTTCGCGCGCCTGATCGCGCAGAACCGGCTCTATGCGCACAAGCATTCCGGCTTCTGGATGCCGATGGACACCTTCAAGGAAAAGCAGGCCTTCGACGACATGGCGGCGCGCGGCGTCACGCCGTGGCGGGTCTGGAACCGGCGCGGGCGCGAGGACAAGCGTGCGGTGGCCTGAGCTCGGCGTCATCCTCTGTATCGGCGCGCACAGCGACGATATCGAGATCGGGGCCGGCGCGACGGTCCTGCGGCTGATCCGCGAGAATCCGGCGGCGCATGTGATCTGGGTGGTGCTGGCCGCGGCCGGCGCGCGCGGCGCCGAGGCCCGCGCCAGCGCCGGGGCCTTCCTCGCCGGCGCCGGCGCGTCGACGCTGATCCTCAAGGAGTTCCAGGACAGCTACTTCCCGAGGGACTGGGCCGAAATCAAGGGTTTCTTCGACGATCTGAAGGTCCATGCGCCGGATCTGATCCTGACCCACTACGGCCAGGATCTGCATCAGGACCACCGCCTCGTCGCCGAACTGACCTGGAACGCGTTCCGCGATCACCGGATCCTCGAATACGAGATCCCGAAATACGACGGCGGCCTCGGCTCGCCGGGCGTGTTCGTGCCGGCCTCGATCGCCGACGCCGACCGCAAGATCGAGCTGCTGCTGCGCTGCTTCCCGTCGCAGGCGCAGAAACACTGGTTCGAGGACCTGACGTTCCGCGGGCTGATGCGGCTGCGCGGGCTCGAATGCTGCGCTCCCGACGGGCTCGCCGAGGCGTTCTACGCGCGCAAGCTGCGCTTCGCCTGACCGGCCGCGCGGATCCCGTCGCCGGCCTCGTCCCTGACGACGGCGCGCGGGGCGGGATTCGCCGAGCCTGAGCGCGGCATTTCCTTGCGGCGCCGTGAGGCCGCGCGCAGGATCGGCCCGCGGGCGAGCCCCGCGTCCCGGAGCGATCGAGGCGCGGGCGGACAACGGCGCGCCCCGGCGCGCCCCTTTCAAAAGTGTGAATATTTCCAAGGTTATTATTTGATATCAATATGATACCTCGCGTCGCACGCGTGCGACGGCGGGCGGCCCGCGCGCTTCGACGCCCTTGCGCCGAACGGACCGCACGGATCGGGGCCGCGCTCCCGATCCGCCGCGGCGATCGCGGCGGCGCGCCCGGCGCGCTGCGGAAACCGTCGCATGCGGACCAGCTTCCCTCGGCGGCGCGGGTGCTCTACATCTTGAGTCAGATCGGACGCCCGGCCGGACCCATGCGTCGGCGGCGGGTCCGGGCCGGGCAAAAAGACTGAGGGAGGACCAGATGACGACCGTAAGCCTGAAAGTGAACGGGCGCACCGTGCGCCGCGCCGTCGAGGGACGCACCTTGCTCGTCGAGCTGTTGCGCGACACGCTGGGGCTGACCGGCACCCATGTCGGCTGCGACACCTCGCAATGCGGCGCCTGCCAGGTGCAGATCGACGGCCTCGCCGTCAAGTCCTGCACGGTGTTCGCGGCCGATCTCGAGGGCGCCGAGGTGCGCACCATCGAGAGCATGGCCAACGCCGACGGCAGCCTCGGGGTGATCCAGGCGGCGTTCCAGGAGCATCACGGCCTGCAGTGCGGCTTCTGCACGCCGGGCATGGTGATGACCGCCGACGCGCTGCTGCGCGAGAACGCCGAGCCGAGCGAGGCCGAGATCCGCGAGTACCTAGAGGGCAACATCTGCCGCTGCACCGGCTACCACAACATCGTCAAGGCGATCCAGGCGGCGGCGTCCGAGCTGTCCGCGAAGTCCATCGCGGCGGAATAGCCCCGCCGGCCGGCGATCCGAGCTGCGCAAGCGTACCTAAGAGAACGACCGCCCGCACGGGCGGCGCGACACCAGGGAGACGACAATGCCAATGGATGGTGGAATCGGCGCGAGCACCAAGCGCCGGGAAGACGTGCGGTTCCTGACCGGAAAGGGCCGCTACACCGACGACATCAACCGGCCCCGCCAGCTCTACGTGCATTTCCTGCGCTCGGACGTCGCGCACGGCAATCTGCGCGGCGTCGACATCCGGGCGGCGTCGCGCAAGCCCGGGGTGGTGAAGATCTTCACCGGCGAGGATTTCAAGGACGTAGGCTCCATCCCCTGCGGCTGGCAGGTCACCGACCGCTTCGGCCAGCCGATGCAGGAGCCGCGCCACCCGGTGCTCGCCTCCGGCAAGGTCCGCCATGTCGGCGACCCGATCGCGGCGGTGGTCGCGCGCAGCCTCGCCCAGGCCCGCGACGCCGCCGAGGCGATCGAGCTCGACATCGAGGAGCTGCCCGCCGTCATCGACATGCGCGCGGCGCTCGAGGACGGCGCGCCGAAGGTCCACGACGAGCTGCCGTCGAATCTCTGCTTCGACTGGGGGTTCATCGAGGACAACAAGGCCGCGGTGGACGAGGCGATCCGCGGCGCGCACCATGTCACCACGCTCGAGCTCACCAACAACCGGCTGGTGGCGAACCCGATGGAGCCGCGCGTCGCCATCGGCGAATACGACGCCGCCGACGAGGCGCACACGCTCTGGACCACCTCGCAGAACCCGCATGTGATCCGCCTGCTGATGGGCGCCTTCGTGCTCGGCATCCCCGAGCACAAGCTGCGGGTGATCGCGCCCGACGTCGGCGGCGGCTTCGGCTCCAAGATCTACCACTACGCCGAGGAGGCCTTCGTCACTTTTGCGGCCAAGGTCGTCGGCCGGCCGGTGAAATGGACCTGCTCGCGCTCGGAGGCCTTCATGTCCGACGCCCAGGGCCGCGACCATGTGACCAAGATCGAGCTGGCCCTCGACGCCGACGGCAAGTTCGTCGCGGTCCGCACCGACACGCTGGCGAACATGGGCGCGTATCTCTCGACCTTCGCGACCTGCACCCCGACCTATCTGCACGGCACGCTGATGGCCGGGCCCTACACCACGCCGAACGTCTATGTGAACGTGAAGGCGGTGTTCACCAACACCGTCCCGGTCGACGCCTACCGCGGCGCCGGCCGGCCGGAGGCGACGTTCCAGCTCGAGCGGGTGATCGACATCGCCGCGCGCGAGATGGGGATCGACCCGGTCGAGATCCGGCGGCGGAACTTCATCCAGCCCGACCAGTATCCCTACCAGACCCCGGTGGCGGTCCAGTACGACAGCGGCAACTACATCGCCACGCTCGACAAGGCGCTGGAGCTGTCGGACTACGCCGGCTTCGCCGCGCGCAGGGCCGAGAGCGCGGCGCGCGGCAAGCTGCGCGGCCTCGGGCTCTCGACCTGGGTCGAGGCCTGCGGCATCGCGCCCTCCAGCCTCGTCGGCTCGCTCGGCGCCCGCGCCGGCCTCTACGAGAGCGCGACGGTGCGGGTGAACGCCACCGGCTCGATCTCGGTGCTGACCGGCTCGCATTCGCACGGCCAGGGCCATGAGACCTCCTTCCCGCAGGTGGTCTCCAGCCTGCTCGGGATCGACCCGAGCCAGATCGACATCGTGCACGGCGACACCGGCCGCATCCCCTTCGGCATGGGCACCTACGGCTCGCGCTCGATGGCGGTGGGCGGGGTGGCGATCTACAATGCGACGCAGAAGATCATCGCCAAGGCGAAGAAGATCGCGGCGCATCTGATGGAGGCCTCCGACACCGACGTCGAGCTCAAGGACGGCAAGTTCACCGTCGCCGGCACCGACAAGTCGGTGGCCTGGACCGACGTGACGCTGGCGGCCTACGTCCCGCACAACTACCCGCTAGACCAGATCGAGCCGGGGCTGGAGGAGACCGCCTTCTACGACCCGGCGAACTTCACCTTCCCGGCGGGCGCCTATGTCTGCGAGGTCGAGGTCGATCCCGACACCGGCAAGGTCGAGGTGGTCGGCTTCACCTGCGCCGACGACTTCGGCAACGTCATCAACCCGATGATCGTCGCGGGCCAGGTCCACGGCGGCGTCGCCCAGGGCATCGGCCAGGCGCTGCTGGAGAA
>CAYTMB010000056.1:0-11249 GCA_964438465.1 uncultured Rhodovulum sp.
CATCTCGGCGATGTTGCCCTGATGCAGGAAGATGCCGCCCATCAGCTGCACGTCGAAGGGCCGCAGCCCCAGCGCGCGGCGCGCCGCCTCGCGGGCGTTGGCGAAGGCCTCGGGCAACAGCTCGTCCAGCGTCGCGCCCTGGGCGATCCGGTCGCGGAACTCGATGGTCTTGTCGCGGATGCCGGCGTCGCTCAGCAGGCGATACTCCGGCTCCAGCGCGTTGATCTTCTCGACGAGCGGCCGCGTGGCCTTGATCTTGCGGTCGTTCGGCGTTCCGAACACCTTCTTGGCAATCGTCCCCAGTCCAAGCATCGGCGTATCTTCCTCACATCCGCCAGCTGGGCGCCGGGTGGCCGCCCCGCCTGTCCGCGTCGCGCCGGTGACGGGTTTGTCATTCCGGGGGCGCTTGTTCCGCCTGGGCGAACCGTCTAAACGACGCCTCTATCGGGCCGGCCGGCGACAGGGTCGGGACATAAGCGGCGCTTTCGGCACTGTCAACGGGAGGCCCCCTGCGACGCCGGCGCCAGCTATCCAACGCTCCGCGCGCGGAGCGCATACGGGAGTATTCCATGAACCGCCTTCTGACAGCCGGATTTCTGGCGGGTCTGAGCCTGACCGGCGCCGCTTTCGCCCAGGAAACCGCGGCCGAACCGGCGGCGGACGCCGCTGCGGCGTCGCTCGATGCGGGCGCCGTGCTCGCGACGGTGAACGGCGTCGACATCACGCTCGGCCACGCGATCGTGATGCGCGACCAGCTGCCCGAGCAGTACCAGAGCCTGCCCGACGAGGTGCTGATGCAGGGCATCCTCGACCAGCTGGTCGACCAGTCGCTGCTCGCCGCCGAGGCCTCGGCCGGACCGGACAGCGACCCGCTCGCGGTGAAGCTGCATCTGGAGAACGAGCGCCGCGGCGCTCTGGCCGCGCTCGTGGTCCAGGAGCAGGTCGGCGACGCGATCCCCGAAGCCGAGATCGAGGCCGCCTATGCGGCGCAGGTCGCGGCGTTCCAGCCCGCCAAGGAATTCAACGCCGCGCATATCCTCGTCGCCACCGAGGCCGAGGCGACCGACCTCAAGGCGCAGATCGACGCCGGCGGCGATTTCGCCGAGCTGGCCGCGGAACACTCCACCGATCCGGGTTCGGGTCCGCAGGGCGGCGCGCTCGGCTGGTTCGGCGCGGGCCAGATGGTGCCCGAGTTCGAGACGGCGGTCGCGGGGCTCGAGCCCGGCGCGGTTTCGGCCCCGGTGGAGACCCAGTTCGGCTGGCATGTGATCAAGCTCGTCGAGGTGCGCGACACCGCGCCGCCGCCGCTGGCGCAGATCCGCCCCGAGATCGAGAATGCGCTGCGCCAGCAGAAGCTCGAGGCCGAGCTTGCGGCGCTGCGCGCGGCGGCGACGATCGAGCGTCCCGAGGCGGCGGTGCCGCCCGGGGCGATTCGCCAGAGCGACCTCGTGAACTGAGGCGGCGATGGCGAACCCTGCGTCTCAGGTCTCGCCGCTCGCTCCGGCGGGCGGGTTTCCCGACCTGCCGCCGGTGGCGGGCGTGCGCTTCGCCGCCGTCGCGGCCGGGGTGCGCTACCAGGGCCGGCTCGACGTGATGCTGGCCGAGATCGCGCCCGGATCGGCGATCGCCGGCGTGTTCACCCGCTCCGCGACGCGCTCTGCGCCGGTGCTGTGGTGCGAGGACTGCCTCGCGGGGCTGCGCGGCCGGACCCCCGGCGAGGGCTTCGCGATCCTGGTCAACTCCGGCAACTCCAACGCCTTCACCGGCGGCGCCGGCCGCGCCGCCGTGGCCGCGACGGTCGCGGCGACCGCGGCGGCGGTCGGCGTGCCGGAGCGGCATGTGTTCACCGCCTCGACCGGCGTGATCGGCGAGCCGCTGCCCGCCGAACGGATCGCGGCGAAGCTGGCCGATCTCGCCGCCGGGCTGTCCCCGGACGGCGCGGCGGCGGCGGCGCGGGCGATCATGACCACCGACACCTTCGCCAAGGGGGCGGTGGCGCGCGTGGCGCTCGACGGGGTGGAGACCACCATCGCCGGCTTCGCCAAGGGCTCGGGCATGATCGCGCCCGACATGGCGACGATGCTGGTGTTCCTGTTCACCGACGCCGCCATCGACCCCGACCTGCTGCAGTGGATGGTCGCGGGCGAAAACGACCGCACCTTCAACTGCATCACCGTGGACGGCGACACCTCGACCTCGGACACGCTGCTGATGGCCGCGACCGGCCGGGCGGCGATGGCGCCGATCGCGGCCGCCGACGATCCGCGCGCGGCGGCCTTCCGCGCGGCGCTGCACGCGGTCATGCTCGATCTCGCGCATCAGGTCGTGCGCGACGGCGAGGGCGCGACCAAGTTCGTCGAGGTCGCGGTGACCGGCGCGGCCGACGACGCCGATGCGCGCAAGGTGGCGCGCTCCATCGCGAACTCGCCGCTGGTCAAGACCGCGCTCGCCGGCGAGGATCCGAACTGGGGCCGCATCGTGATGGCGGTCGGCAAGTCCGGGGCCGCCGCGGACCGCGACCGGCTGGCGATCCGGCTCGGGCCGATCGCGGTGGCCGAGAACGGCCAGGTCGCGCCGGGCTACGCCGAAGCCGAGGGCGCCGCCTACATGAAGCGCCAGGATCTGACCATCGGCGTCGATCTCGGCGTCGGGCCGGGCGCGGCGACGGTCTGGACCTGCGACCTGACCCACCGCTACATCGAGATCAACGCGGACTACCGTTCGTGAAACTGGTGCTCGTCGCCGCGGCGGCGCTGGTCGATCCGGACGGGCGCGTGCTGCTGGCCCAGCGCCCGGAGGGCAAGGCGATGGCCGGGCTGTGGGAATTTCCCGGCGGCAAGGTCGAGGCCGGCGAGACCCCAGAGGCCGCGCTGATCCGCGAGCTCGCCGAGGAGCTCGGCATCGAGACCTGGGCGAGCTGCCTCGCGCCGCTCAGCTTCGCCAGCCACGCCTATCCCGGGTTCCACCTGCTGATGCCGCTCTACGTCTGCCGCAAATGGGGCGGCGGCGCGCCGCAGCCGCGCGAACACGCCGCGCTGAAATGGGTCCGCCCCTCCGCGCTCGCCGCCTATCCGATGCCCCCGGCCGACGCGCCGCTGATCCCGGTCCTGCGCGACCTGCTCTGACGCGGCGCCGGGGTCCGGCCCGCGGTCGCGGCGGACAGGGCCGCGCTTCCTGCGCAGTCAGATTCGGTCGCCCGCCCCCGCCCGGAGAGAACGATTCTCTCGCGCAGGACTTTTGCAGCGTGACAGTTCGAACAACGCCGGTTATTCTGCACGCAACGACAAAGGCGGACTAGGGGCGAATGCACCGATGTATCAGACGATACAGGTTTCAAGTTGCGTGTCGGTGCAGGGCGAGTTCGTCGAGAATCTGGCTGACGGTCAGGTGCTGATCCGGGTGGGCGATACCGAATATCGCGGCCGCCCGATCCCGCAGCGGCCGTTCGGCCGGATCGTGCGCCCCGAGATCGTCGCTGCGCGGCAGGTCGCGGCGACGCCACGCTGATCGCGGCCCCCGCGCTTCGCACCAACGGCCCGGGCGCCCGACTCGCGCCCAAGTCTTCCCGAATCGTGAAAATGTGGCAAGCCGGTTTCCAGCCGCTTTCCAGCCGGATTCCACCCACCGAAAATCACGCCTTTTCAGGCGCTTGCCTCGCCCCCGCCCAAGGCGGCGCTTTTCACGCCATCTCACCCCGAACCACGGGCCGTTGCGCTTCAGATCCAGCCCGCCAGTTCGCGGTCGAGAATCGCCGCCATCATGTCGATATGCGCCGCGTCGGCGTTGAGACAGGGAATATAGGTGAACTCCTCGCCGCCGGCGTGCATGAAGCTCTCGCGGATCTCGGCGTTGATCTCCTCGAGCGTCTCGACGCAGTCCGATGAAAACGCCGGCGCCATGATCGCGATGCGCGTCTTGCCCGCCCGGGCCAGTCGCGCGACCTCCTCGACCGTGTAGGGCTTCAGCCACTCTTCCGGGCCGAACTTCGACTGGAAGGTCAGCACGACCTCCGCCGGCCCGACTCCGAGCCGCGCCCGCAGCAGACGCGTCGTCGCCTGGCAATGGCAGTGGTACGGATCGCCTTCCGTCAGGTAGCGCTCCGGCATCCCGTGGAAGCTCGCGACCAGCACGTCGGGACGCTGCGCCAGACCGGCGTAGGCCTGCTCGACGGAGCGCGCCAGCGCCTCGATGTAGAGCGGGTGGTCGTAATAGGCCGGCACGGTCCGCACCGAGGGCTGCCACTTCATCCGCATCAGCACGCGGAACGCCTCGTCGCAGGCGGTCGCGGTGGTCGGCGCCGAATACTGCGGGTACAGCGGAAACACCACGATCCGCTCGCAGCCGCGATCCCTGAGGCTCTCGATCACCGAAGCCGTCGAGGGATTGCCGTAGCGCATGGCGAAATCCACCACGACGCGGTCGCCGTGCCGCAGCTCCATCCGCGCCGCCACCGCCTCGGCCTGCGCGCGGGTGGTGGTCAGCAGCGGGCTCTCGTCGGCGTCGGTGTTCCAGATGCTCCGATACGCCGCGCCCGAGGAGAACGGCCGCCTGCTCAGGATCACCAGCTGCAGCAGCGGCTGCCACAGCCAGGGCGAATAGTCGATCACCCGCCGGTCGGACAGGAACTCGCCGAGATAGCGCCGCATCGACCAGTAGTCGGTCGCGTCCGGCGTCCCGAGGTTGGTCAGCAGAACGCCGATCCGCGCGGGCGACACGGACGGATGGCCGGGGGCCGCATGAGCGAGCCGCCCCTCGCCGGGCTGGTCCGGCGCGACGGGTATTTTTGTCATGCGGGCCTCATACATGCGCATCGCTTCCCCCGCAATCCGCGAGCGGCGCGCGGGCTCGCCCGCGCCACGGGACGGGCGCGGCCCTATCCTCCGGCCTTCTCGCCGGCGCCGCGTTCCGTCGCGCCCAGCGCGTCGGCGAGGCGCATCCGGGCGGATCCCGGCCGCAGCGGCTTCTGCTGGTTCTCCGACGGCGCCCAGCCGGTGAGATAGACCACCTCGAACGTCGCCCGCACCCGCCCATCCGGGCGGGCGAACCGTTCCGCGTAATCCGCGGCGGCCCGGGCCAGCAGGCGCCGCGTCGTGGGCCGACGTCGGCGGTCGCGCAGGGCGTTGGTCTCGCCCATCGCCCGCAGGTCGCGCATCAGCGCGAGCGCGTCGGGATAGCTCACGTCGAAGCGCCGGCCGTCGGCGACGGGCTGCGCGAAGCCCGCGCGCTGCAGCAGGCCGCCGAGTTCGCGGATCTCGCCCATCGGCGCCACCCGCGGGCTGAGCCCGCCGGTTTCGGCGACCTCGGCCGCGGCCAGCGCCGCGCGCAGTTCGTGCAGCGTCTCGCCGCCGAACAGGGCGCCGACGAACAACCCGTCGGGGCGCAGCGCCCGGCGGCATTGCACCAGCTGGCCGACCGGATCGTTGGCCCAGTGCAGCGCCAGCGCGTGCAGGATCAGGTCGTGCGCGCCCGGAGCGAGGTCGAGCGCCGGCGCGTCGGGCAGGAGCCGCGGGACGGCGAGGCCGTCCGCCGTCAGGATCCCGGCCCAGCGCGCGGCGCGCGGGCCGATGATCGCCGGTGCGGTAAAGCTCCTGTTAACCTCCCTCAGCCTTTCTGAGACCTCGGCGGCGACGGCGTCCTGCAGGAAATCCACAGGCCCCACGGCGGCGGCGCGGGCGCGGCGCAGCGCCAGCAGGTCGGGGTCGAACAACTCGGGCGGGGTCGTCATCGGGCGCTCCTCTCGCGCGTCAGAATAGGCCGAACGGAGAGGAACGCCATGCTGCGCGCGCTGACCACCGGGCTGATCGACCTGGTCTTTCCGCCGCGCTGCCTCGCCTGTCCCGAGCCGACCGAGGCGCCGCACGGCCTGTGCCCGGCCTGCTGGCGCGACACGCATTTCATCGCCGGCGCCGCCTGCGCGAAATGCGGGACGCCGCTGATGGGCGCCGTCGAGCCGGGCGACGTCTGCGAGGGCTGCACGCGGCATCCGCCGGCCTGGGACCGCGGCGCGGCGGCGGCGGTCTACGACGGCGCCGCGCGGCGGGTCGTGCTCGGGCTCAAGCACGGCGACCGGCTCGACATGGTCCGCCCGCTCGCCGGCTGGCTCGCGAGCGCCGGGCGCGAACTGATCGCCGATTGCGACGTGATCGCGCCGACCCCGCTGCATTGGCGGCGGCTGGTGAAGCGGCGCTACAACCAGTCGGGCGAACTGGCGAAGCGGCTGGGCCGGCTGTCCGGCAGGCCGGTCGCGGTGGACCTGCTGACCCGCGTGCGCGCGACGATCCCGCAGGAGGGAATGAACCGCGCCACGCGGGCGGCGAACCAGGCCGGGGCCTTTGCGGTGTCGCCGCGCCGCCGGGACGCCGTGCAGGGCCGGGCGGTGCTGCTGATCGACGACGTGCTGACCTCGGGCGCCACGCTGTCGACCTGCGCCGACTGCCTGCGCGCGGCCGGGGCGGCGCGGATCGACGTGCTGGTGCTGGCCCGCGTTGCCTTCGCCGATTCGCTGGGGCTATGATGCGGGTCTCTCCCGGAGGAGCCGATGCGGCCGGTCACGATCTACACCACGCCGTTCTGCGGCTACTGCATGGCGGCGAAGCGGCTGCTGGCCGCCAGGGGCGTGACCTTCGCCGAGATCGACGTGGCCGCCGATCCGTCGCGCCGCGCCGAGATGGTCCAGCGCTCGAACGGCGGTCGCACCGTGCCGCAGATCTTCGTGGGCGAGACGCATGTCGGCGGCTTCGACGACATGAACGCGCTCGACCGCGCCGGCCGGCTCGACCCGCTGCTCGCGGGCTGAGGGGATGCGCGTCGGGCTGATCCAGCTCTGCTCGGGCGACGATCCGGCCGCAAACCTGGTCGTCACCGAGGCGCTGGTGCGCGAGGCGGCGGCCGGCGGGGCCACGCTGATCCTGACGCCGGAATGCACGAACCTCGTCAGCGCCAGCCGCGCGGTGCAGCGCGCGGTGCTGGCCCCCGAGGCCGGGGATGCGACGCTGGCGCGCCTGCGCGCGGTGGCGGCCGAACTCGGCGTCCGGCTGGTGATCGGCAGCCTGCTGCTCAGAACCGACGACGCCGACGGCCGCTGGGCCAACCGCAGTTTCCTGATCGGCCCGGACGGCGGCATCGTCGCGCGCTACGACAAGATCCACATGTTCGACGTCGATCTCGACGGCGGCGAGCGCTACCGCGAATCGGCGGCGTTCCGGCCCGGCGACCGCGCGGTGGTCGCGGCGGCGGGGCCGGTCCGGCTGGGTCTGACGATCTGTTACGACATGCGCTTCCCGCAGCTTTACCGCGCGCTGGCGCAGGCGGGCGCCGAGATCCTGACGACGCCGGCGGCCTTCACGACGCCGACCGGGCGGGCGCACTGGCATGTGCTGCTGCGCGCCCGCGCGATCGAGACCGGCTGCTTCGTGCTCGCCCCGGCGCAGTCCGGGACCCATGCCGCGCGCGAAGGGGCCGCGCGACGCACCTTCGGGCATTCGCTCGCGGTCGGACCCTGGGGCGAGGTGCTGGCGGACGCGGGCGAGGAGATCGGCGTCACGCTGGTCGACCTCGACCTCGCCGAGGTCGCCGCCGCCCGCGGGCGGGTGCCGTCGCTGCGCCACGACCGGGATTTCGGAAGTCCGTGTCCGACGTGAGCGATACCCCCGGGCACGATCCGCTGATGATCGCGCTGTTCGGCGAGATCGTGATGATCGAGCAGCTCGCCCGCGGCCGGCTGGAGCGGGCGCTGCCCCGCGGCATGGAGCTGTCGCATTTCATGGCGCTCAACCACATCGCCGGATCGGGCGGCGAAAAGACCCCGGCCCAGCTCGCCCGGGTGTTCCACGTCACCCGCGGCGCGATGACCAACACGCTCAAGCGGCTCGATGCGGCCGGCTATGTGCACATCCGCCCCGACTGGGACGACGCGCGGCGCAAGCTGGTCAGCCTCAGCCCGGCCGGTCAGGCGGCGCGGGATCGGGCCGTGGCGGCCATCGCGCCGGTGTTCGACGATCTGGTGGCCAAGCTCGGCGCGCACCGGCTGCGCGGCGCCCTGCCGATCCTGCGGGCGATGCGCGAGGGCCTGAGCGTCGAGCCGCCGCGCTGACGCCGCTTTTGCAATCGCGGTCTTGCGCCTACATGATCGTCCCGCAGGAGAGCGGAGCGCGAGGGGATGCCGATGACCGCCGCACAGGTGCTGATACTTGGCAGCGCGCCGGACGTGGTCCGGGCGCGCGAGCTGCCGCGCGCCGGCGTCGACGCCATCGTCGCGATCAACAACGCCTGGGCGGTGCGCCCGGACTGGGACTGGCTGATCCACCCCAGCGACTTCGCCCCCGAGCGGCGGCCGGCCGCGCTGCGCCCGGGTCAGGCGATCCGGGGTCACGACGCCTACGTTCCGGCGGTCAACGCCCACGGCGGATTCGTCTACGCCGGCGGCACCATGGCCTTCACCGCGGCCTACTGGACGCTGCACGCGCTCCGGCCGCGGCTGATCGCCTTCCTCGGCTGCGACATGGTCTATGCGGACACCGGCGCCAGCCACTTCTACGGCCGCGGCCGGGCCGACCCGCTGCGCGACGACCCGACCCTGCAGAGCCTCGAGGCCAAGTCCGCCCGCTTCCTCATCCACGCCGCCGAAGCCGGCTGCGCGGCGGTCAACCTCTCGGACCTGCCGACCAGCCGCCTCGCGCTCCCCCGGCTGTCGGCGGCCGCGCTGCCCGACTGGAGCGCCGCCGATGGCCGCGGCGCCTGCGCCTCGCTGCTGACCCGCGACATGCGCGCGCTGATCGCCGAGGCCCGCGCCGAGGAGAAGCGCCTCGGCTACGCCGCGCCGGACGGCCGGTACTGGAAACTGCTCGACCGGTTCGACCCCGCGGCCCTGCGCGCCGTCGACGCGCTCTGGCTCGCCGCCGCGCGCAGCTATTCCGACAGCGCGGCCGCCTGAGGCTTCACGCTGGCGGTGACGTAGTTCACCGACAGATCCCGGTCCGAGATCCGCCAGGACCAGCCCAGCGGGTTGAACACGAAGCCCTTGCGGTCCACTGGCTCCAGCCCGGCCCGGCGCAGCAGGTCGTAGAGCTCGTCCGGCGTGAGGAATTTCGACCAGTCATGCGTGCCCCGGGGCAGCCAGCGCATCACCTGCTCGGCCCCGACGATCGCCATCACATAGCTCTTGGGATTGCGGTTGAGGGTCGAGCAGATCATCAGCCCCCCCGGCCGCAACAGCGCGCGACAGGCGGTCAGATACGCCAGCGGATCCGCGACGTGCTCGACCACCTCCATGTTCAGCACCACATCGAAGACCTCGCCCGCGGCGGCGAGATCCTCCGCCGTCGTGTGGCGATAGTCGATCGCCAGCCCCATCTGCGCGGCATGGACCTGCGCCACCGGAATGTTCCCCGCCGCCGCGTCGGCCCCGACCACCTCGGCCCCCAGCCGCGCCATCGGCTCGGACAGCAGCCCGCCGCCGCAACCGATGTCGAGCAGCCGCAGCCCGGCGAACGGCCGCTCCGCCTTCGGATCGCGGCCGAACTCCGCGGCGATCTGGTCGATGACGTAGTCGAGCCGGCACGGCTGCAGCATGTGCAGCGGCTTGAACTTGCCCTCCGGGTCCCACCATTCGGCCGCCATCGCCTCGAATTTCGCGACCTCGCCGGCGTCGACCGTGCTCGGGGCGCTCCCGGCGGTTTGCGTTGCGCTCATATTTCCAACCTGCGATTGTCGTGCCCGTCATGAGATACATAGCGCGCCCATGAAGGAAAGCCTCAGCCCGGAAGGTCCCGGACCGCGCTCCGCGCTCTATCCGCCGATCGAGCCGTACCGGCAGCAGTTGCTCGACATGCCCGGCGGCCACCGCCTCTATGTCGAGCAATGCGGCAATCCGGACGGGGCGCCGGTCGTGGTGCTGCACGGCGGCCCCGGCGGCGGCTGCTCGCCGGGGATGCGGCGGTTCTTCGACCCCAGGCACTACCGCACGGTGCTGTTCGACCAGCGCGGCTGCGGCCGCTCCAGCCCGCACGCCGGCGTCGAGAACAACACCACCTGGGATCTGGTCGCCGACATCGAGCGCATCCGCAAGGACCTCGGGATCGAGCGCTGGGTGGTGTTCGGCGGCTCCTGGGGCGCCTGCCTCGCCCTGCTCTACGCCCAGGCCCACCCGGACCGGGTCGAGGCGCTGGCGCTGCGCGGCGTGTTCACCATGACCCGGGCCGAACTCGGCTGGTTCTATGGCGGCGGCGCCGGCCGCTTCTGGCCCGAACAATGGCGGGCCTTCGCCCAGATGGTCCCCGCGGACGAGCGCGACGACCTGATCGCCGCCTATCACAAGCGGCTGTTCGGCGCCGATCCTGTGGAGCAGGCGCGGTTCGCCCGGGCCTGGGCCGGCTGGGAGAGCGCGCTGGCCGTGCTCGATCCCGGCGACGGGCGGGGTTACCCGTCCTCGGCCTATGCGCTCGCGTTCGCGCGGCTGGAGAACCACTATTTCACCCACGGCGGCTTTCTCGAATGCGATGACCAGGTGATGCGCGACATGCCCCGCATCCGCCACCTGCCCGGGCATATCGTGCAGGGCCGCTACGACATGATCTGCCCGCCGCACACGGCGCAGGCGCTGCACGAGGCCTGGCCCGGCTCGACGCTGAAGATGATCGCCAACGCCGGGCATGCGCTGTCCGAACCGGGGATCACCGCCGCGCTCGTGGCCCTGATGGACGGATTGCGGAAATGACCGCGCGTCAGCGCGCCGCCGTCGTCTCGCCGAGCAGGGACCGCATCGGTCCGCCCAGCCGCCAGTCCTGCGCGATTCGGCGCAGCTTGCCCATGACGCCGCGGTTGCCGACGCTGTGCCACTGCGACTGCCGCAGCGCCCAGTAGACCCGACGCGCGCGGGGCAGGCCCTGCATCTCGTCCATCGCCACGGCGAACGAGCGGTCGGCCACGAACTCGTAGGGATGGAGGTAGACCAGCGGGACCAGCCCCCCGGCGGCGGCCCGCTCCATCGCCGCGAGCGAGACCGCCGTCGGGAACAGCTTGAGATAGCTCCCGCCCGACCGCACCGCCGGCAGCCCGCGCGCCAGCGTCGTCCGCGCGACCGGAAACAGCGCGAGCCGGCTCAGGCCCAGTCCGCGCCGCAGTCCGGCGAGCTCGGCCGCGCTGGCGGCGCCGAGCGAGGAATCATACGCGACATGCCGCTCCAGCGCCCGGAAATGCCCGACGTCCCCGGGCGTCAGGGAAAACCGCGGCGCCCGGAAGCCCAGCACCTT
>CAYTMB010000057.1:0-11216 GCA_964438465.1 uncultured Rhodovulum sp.
TCGGAATAGACCTTCTCCGCCGCCTTCTCGCGGATGTGGCAGGTGTTGAGCAGGACCAGATCCGCGTCCTCCGCGGCGTCGGTCGCGACATAGCCCTGCGCCGCCAGCGCGCCGGTCATCCGCTCGCTGTCGTAGACGTTCATCTGGCAGCCGTAGGTCTTGACGAACAGCTTCTTCGGCGCGGTCATCGCGGTCCCCAAATGCGCAAAAGGCACACGTCGCCCGCAGGCGCGCATGCCCTTGCTCTATCGGCGCGGCCGGGGCCGCGCAACCCGGGCGCCTAGCTGACGCGCGGCTTGCGTCCGAGCCCGATCTTCTTGGCCAGCTCCTGGCGCTTCAGCGCGTAGTTCGGCGCGACCATCGGATAATCCGGCTTCAGGCCCCATTTGGCGCGATATTCCTCCGGGGTCATCCCGTAGGAGGTCATCAGGTGGCGCTTCAGCATTTTCAGCTTCTTGCCGTCCTCGAGACAGACGATGTAGTCGTCGGTCACCGACTTCTTGATCGGGACGGCCGGGGTCAGTTCGATCAGGGTCGCATCCTCGCCGGACGCCAGCTCGGTCAGCTTCGTGAACACCGACTGGATCAGTTCGGCCACGTCGTTCTGCACCACCGAATTGTTGGCGACATGCGCCGAAACGATCTCGGTCGTCAGCGCCAGGATCTCCCCGCGACCGATGGTTTGCTCTTCAGTCATCAAGCCTCTTCCTTTACATGCAACCGCGTTCGGTCTGCCCAGTGCAAACGGCTGCTGTCTTGCTGAGCGCTACATTTCAGGCGCGACTGGGTCGCGTTGCCTGCAGCGTATTTCTCGCCCCAGCGAAACGCAAGGCGTTCCTGAAAATAAATGCCGGACAATTTCGGGGATAGCGCCGTATCGGCGGCAGTTCGCCGGTCCGGGTCAAGTATGGAACCCGGCCAAACCCCGGCCAAGTTGATCGCTGCGCGCCAAATTTTGCCGTTCTATGGTCTTTCTGCTTGGGCGTTGCACAATTCGCGGCCCGCTGCCGGTCGCCGCTTGCGTTCCGGCGGCGCTGCCGGTTGAAGGGGCTCCGGTCCACCCGACGGGGAATCATGCCGACACCCGCACCCCGCGCGGCCGAAGACGCCGCGCATCGCCTCAACATCATCGCCGGCGTCGCGTCGGTCGGGGTCGCGGTGACCCTGGTCGCGCTCAAGCTCTGGGCGCTGTCCGCGACCGGGGCGCTCAGCGTCGCGGCGTCGCTGGCCGACAGCGCGCTCGACCTCGCCGCCTCGCTCGCGGCGCTGGTCGGCATCCGCTACGCCGCCCGGCCGCCCGACGAGGACCATTCGTTCGGCCATTCGTCGGTCGAGGACCTCGTGGGCCTCGGCCAGTCGGCGATCGTCACCGTCTCGGCCATCGCGATCGCCTGGAACGCGCTGGAGCGGATCGGCGCGCCGCCGGCGCTGGCCTCCGAAGGCGCCGGCATCGCGGTCATGGCGGTCTCGCTGGCGATCACCGCCGCGCTGGTGATCTGGCAGACCGTCGTGGCGCGGCGCACCGGATCGAAGATCGTCGCCGCGGACCGGCTGCACTACCTGTCCGACCTGCTGCCGAACTTCGGCGCGATCGTCGCGCTCTGGGCGGCCGCGCGCTTCGGGGTGCTCTGGCTCGACCCGGCGATCGCCCTGATCGCCTGCGCGGTCCTGCTCAATTCCGCCGCGCGGATCGGGCTCGGGGCCTGGCACGCGCTGATGGACCGCGAGGCCGATCCCGCGGTGATCGCCCGCATCGAGGAAATCCTGCGCGGCTGTCCCGGCGTCGAAGGCTGGCACGACCTCAAGTCGCGCACCGCCGGGACCCGGGTGTTCGTGCAGATCCATGTCGAGATCGACGGCGCGCTGACCCTGCGCGACGCCCACGCCATCGCCGCCCGGCTGCGCCACGACATCCTTCAGGCGCTGCCGCAGGCCGACGTCATCATCCACCAGGACCCGGTCTGAGGCGCATCCCAAGGCATGAACGACAGGTAAATTTTCCGGTAAAAGTCTATTTTAGCCAGCTACTTAAGTGGAGTCGCACGCGTGCGACTCCACGCACGGGATCACGCCGCGACCAGCCCGCGCTGCTCCAGCAGCGCCTCCACCCCCGGCAGCCGGCCGCGGAAGGCGACATAGAGCTCCGCCGCGTCGCGCGAGCCGCCGGCGCTCAGCACATGCTCGGCCAGCCGCGCCGCCACCCCGGGGTCGAACACGTCGCCGGTCTCGCGGAAGGCGGCGAAGGCGTCGGCGTCCATCACCTCGGACCACATGTAGGAATAATACCCCGACGAATAGCCGTCGCCGGAGAACACATGGTCGAAATGCGGCGCCGCATGGCGCATCACGATCGCCGCCGGCATCCCCAGCCGCGCCAGCGTCGCCGCCTGCGCCGCCATCGGATCGGCCGGCGCCGGCCCCGCATGCAGGTCGAGATCGACCAGCGCCGAGGCGACATACTCCACCGTGCCGAAACCCTGGTCGAAGTTGCGCGCCGCGATCAGCCGGTCGAGCAGGTCGCGCGGCATCGCCTCGCCGGTCCCGGCATGGCGCGCATGCGCCGACAGCACCTCCGGCGTGCTCAGCCAATGCTCGTAGAGCTGGCTCGGCAGCTCCACGAAGTCCCGCGCCACCGAGGTCCCGGCGACGAACGGATAAGTCACGTCCGACATCAGCACATGCAGCGCATGGCCCATCTCGTGGAACAGCGTGCGCGCGTCGTCGAAGGTCAGCAGCGTCGGCTGGCCCTCCGGCGCCTTGGCGAAGTTGCAGACGTTGATCGCGATCGGCGTCTCCGGCCCGTCGAACTTCGACTGGCCGCGGAAGGACGAGCACCAGGCCCCGGACTTCTTCGACGGCCGCGCGAAATAGTCGCCGATGAACACGCCGATGGCCTCCCCGCCGCGCCGCACCTCCCAGGCCCGCGCGTCCGGATGATACAGCGGCGCCTCGATCGCTGCGAACTCCAGCCCGAACAGCCGCCCCGCCACGTCGAAGGCCGCCGCGATCATCGGCTCCAGCCGGAAATACGGCTTGATCGCCGCCTCGTCGAGGTCGTGCTCGGCGCGCTGGCGGATCGCGGCGTAGCGCCGCCAGTCCCAGGGCGCCAGCGCGTCGTTGACGCCCTCCTCGCGCATCAGCTCCTCGAGCCGCGCGGCATCCGCCTCGGCCCGCGCCCGCGCCGGCGCCCAGACCGCCATCAAGAGCTCGCGCACCGCCTCCGGCGTCTTCGCCATCTCGCGGTCGAGCTTGTAGGCGGAGAAGCTCGGATACCCCAGCAGCCGCGCCCGCTCCTCGCGCAGCGCCAGCGTCTCCGCCACGATGGCGCGGTTGTCGGTCTCGCCGCCGTTCGCCCCGCGCGCGACCCATGCCCGGAACGCGGTCTCGCGCAGGTCGCGCCGCGGCGAGAACTGCAGGAACGGCGTGATCAGGCTGCGCGACAGCGTCACCACATGCCCGGGCAGGCCGCGCTCCTTCGCCGCCTGCGCCGTGGCGTCGACCAGGAACGCCGGCAGGCCCTCCAGATCGTCCGCGCCCAGCGGCAGCGTCCAGGCCTTCTCGTCGGCGCGCACGTTCTGCGAGAACAGCGTGCCCAGCGTCGCCAGCCGCTGCGCGATCTCCGCATACCGCGCCCGGTCCGCCCCGGCCAGCTTCGCCCCGGCGCGCACGAACATGCGGTGATAGAGGTCGAGCACCCGCGCCTGCTCCGGGGTCAGCGCCAGCGCATCGCGCCCGGCCATCAGCGCATCGACGCGCGCGAACAGCGCCGCGTTCATCATCGTCGCGGAACTGTGCGCGGCCAGCCGCGGGCTGACGTCGCGCTGCAGCGCCTCGCGCGCGTCGTTGGCGTCCGCGCTCGCGAGGTTGAAGAAGATCGCGCAGACCCGGTCGAGCGGTTTGCCGGCGCGCTCCATCGCCGCGATGGTGTTCTCGAAGCTCGGCTCGGCCGGATCCGCGGCGATGGCGTCGATCTCGGCGCGCGCCGCGGCCAGGGCTTCGTCGAAGGCGCCGGCGAAATCCTCGTCGCGCACGGCCCCGAACGGCGGCAGGCGATACGGTCCGTCCCATTCGCGCAGCAGTGCGTTCATCGCCTCGTCTCCCGGTTGCGTCACGCGCTGCAACCTCGGGCCGCCGCCCGCCCCCGTCAAGGGGGGCGGACCGGACCAGCTGCGCCGTTAACACTTTAACTAAACGATATCAGCATCTTGACCAGCGTCACAACGTGTTACGCTCCCACACGGCGCCGACTCACCCAACAGATCCCGTTTCAGCCCCTCGGCCCACGCGGCCCGCCGGCGACGAAGATCACTCCCATCACGATCACCCCGGTCAGGATCAGCCGCACCCCGGCCCCGAAGCCGTAGGTGTTCAGCATCGAGACCACGAGGAACATCAAGAGCGCCGCCCCCCAGATCCCCGGCACGTTGGAGTTGCCGCCCGCCACCGACGAGCCGCCGATCACCACCACCGCGATCGACATCAGCAGGTACTCGGCCCCGAGGTTCAGCGCCGCGCCGCCGGAAAAGCACGACAGCAGGAAGCCGCACAGCGCCGCCAGCACCGCGCAGATGAGATAGGTGACCAGCCGCACCCCGTCGACCGCCACCCCCGCCAGCCGCGCCGCGCGCGCGTTCTGGCCGATGGCCGAGACCATCCGGCCGTAGAGGCTGCGCTCCAGCGCCACCCAGGCCCCGAACGCCAGCGCCAGCGCGATCCAGGCGAGGTTCGGCACGCCGAGGCTCGATCCGGTCGAGAAGGCCGCGAGCCCGTCGGGCGGCTTGATCCGCAGGCCGCGGTTGGTCCAGATCGCCGCCGACTGCACGATGAAGCTGGTCGACAGCGTGGCGATGATCGGCGGGATGCGCAGCGCCCGGATCAGCGCATAGTTCAGCAGGCCGACGCCCAGCCCGACCCCGACCGCCACCGCCAGCCCCAGCGGCGCGGTCCCCGCGACCCCGTTCATCGCCTTCAGCGCCACCGTGCCCGCCAGCGTCATCGTCGCCGGGATCGACAGGTCGATGTTGCCGGGACCCAGCGTGATGACGAACATCTGGCCGATGCCGACGATCACCGAAAACGCCGCGAAGGTCAGCGCCGCCTGCGCCAGCCCCGCCGTGCTGGCGCCGCCGGTGAACAGCACCGTGACGCCGAACACCGCCGCCGTCGCGACGAAGGACCACAGCCAGGGCAGCCGCGCCAGCCCGCTCATCGCGCCGCCTCCCGCCGGTTCAGCAGCAGCCGGATCGCCAGCACCAGGATCAGGATCGCGCCCTGCGCCCCGATCTGCCAGTCGGGCGAGATCCGCAGGAAGGTCAGGAACGAGCCCGCCAGCGTCAGCGTCAGCGCCCCGATCACCGCGCCCACCGCCGAGACCCGCCCGCCGGTGAACTCGCCGCCGCCGAGGATCACCCCGGCGATGGACAGGAGCGTGTAGCGCAGCGCGATATTGGCGTCGGCCGAGGTGGTCAGCCCGACCAGCGTCACCCCCGCCGCCACCGCGAACAGCCCGGCCAGCGCATAGGCCCCGGCGCGGATCCACAGCACCGACCAGCCGGCGCGCTCCACCGAGCGCGCGTTGCCGCCGACCCCGCGCAGCGCCACCCCGAAGCTCGAGCGCATCACGATCAGATGCGCGACGATGGCGATCAGCACGCTGGCCGCGATCGCCATCGGCAGCAGCGGCGGGCGCACCGTCATCAGCGCGCGCACCCAGTCCGGCGGCGCCCCGCCCGGCGCCGGCAGCAGCAGCACCGCGAGCCCGGCCCAGACGAAGCTCATGCCCAGCGACACGACGATGGACGGCAGGTTGCGCAGGTAGATCACCGCCCCCACCGCCGCATGCACCGCGACCGCGCCGGCGAGGATCAGCACGCCGACCAGCGGCGCGTCGCGCAGGAAGGTCGCCGTCACGCAGGCGACGAAGCTGACGAAGGTCCCGATCGCCAGGTCGAGGTCGTTGATCGCGATCACGATCATCTGCGCGATGGTCGCCAGCGCGATCGGCACCGCGAGGTTGAACAGCAGGTTCAGCCCCAGATAGCTCATCGCCCGCGGCTGCAGCCAGAACGTCGCCGCCAGCAGCGCCGCGAAGGAGAACGCCGGCACCAGCACCCGCAGCAGATCCGCCCGCCTCATGCCGCCGCCCGCCGCGCCAAGGCGCCCCGCCCCGCCCCGTCCCGGATTTCATTCAGGTTTGAAACCCTATCGAGCAGACGAGGGGCCCCCGCCAACAGGCGGGGAGAAAAAAGACTCGCGGCCCACGGGCCGCTCCCTGTTCTTCTTCGACCCGTCCCGGGCGCCCGCCCCGCCGTCGAAGCCCCGGCGCCGCAAGCGCCACGCCGCAGCGCGCCGCGGGCGGACCGGCGCAACCCGCGCGACCCCGACACGGCGCAGGGCTCCGCCCGCCGCCGGGCGGAGCGGGAATCGGGGTCTTCAGGATAATCCTTCAAAAACAACCCATTAACTTCGGTCCCACTGTGGGACCGCAGCTCCGACCCCATCCCGGCCCGCATCTCCCTCACGCGGCGTCGGCGTGGAACGAGGCGGCGAGGATGTTCTCCTCCGTCACCTCCGGCCCGGCGAACTCGGCGACGATGACCCCGTCGCGGAACACATAGACCCGGTCGGCCAGCGCCACCTCGTCCATCTCGGTCGAGTACCACACGAAGGTCCGGCCTGCGTCCGCCTCGGCGCGCAGCCGGGCGTAGACCTCCTGCTTGGTGCCGATGTCCACCCCCCGCATCGGGTCGTCCATCAGCACCACCGGCGCGCGGCTCCCCAGCGCCCGGGCGAACAACGCCTTCTGCTGGTTGCCGCCCGACAGCGACAGGATCGGATCGCCCATGTCCGGCGTGCGGATGCCGATCCGCGCCCGCCACTCCGCCCCGAACGCCGCCTCCGCCGTCCGGTCGATCAGCCCCCGGCGGCTCAGATCCGGCAGCACCGCCGCCGAGGCGTTGCGCAGCACCGACCACAGCGGGAACACCCCGTCCACCTGCCGGTCCCCGGCGACGAACGCCACCTTCGGATCGCGCCCCCGCCGCCAGTCGGCGCTGTTGGCCAGATACAGCGCCCGCAGCATCGCCGTCTGCCCGTGCCCGGCCAGCCCCGCCAGCCCGAGGATCTCGCCGCGCTCCGCCCGGAACGCCAGCCCCGGCCCCGGCGCCCCGCGCAGCACCGGCGCCGCCCCGGCCCGCGCCGGGCGCGCCGCCGCCCGCTCCTGCGCGACGCTGCCCATCGCCGCCACCAGCCCGCGCGCGTCGAACGCCCCGGCCGCGCGGTCCGCCACCACCGCCCCGTCCTTCATCACCACGATGCGGTCCGAGACCGCCAGCACCTCGGACAGGATATGCGAGATGAACACCGCCGCCCCGCCGCCGGCCACGAAGCGGCGGACATGCGCGAGCAGATCCGCCGACCGGCTGGCGTCCAGCGACGAGGTCGGCTCGTCGAGGATCACCGCCCGCACCGGCCCGCCCGCATCGAGAAAGGCGATGGCGATCTCCACCATCTGCCGCTCGGAGATCCCGAGATCGCCCAGCGTCGTCCCGGCCTCCACCCCGTGCCCGGGAAAGATCACGTCGAGCTCGGCCAGCACCCGCCGCCCCGCCCTGCTGCGCCAGCCGAACCCGCCGGTCCCGGCGTGCAGCACCCGCACGTTCTCCGCCACCGTCAGGTTCGGACACAGCGACAGCTCCTGGAACACGCAGCGCAGCCCCGAGGCCCGCGCCCCGGCGATGGAATGCGCCGCCGTCCGGTCCGCGCCGTCGATCTCGACCGCGCCGGCGTCGGGCGCCAGCCCGCCGTTCAGGATGCCCACCAGCGTCGACTTGCCGGCGCCGTTGTGCCCGACCAGCCCGACGCATTCGCCGGCGCGGATCGCGAAATCCACGCCGGCCAGCGCGCGCACGGCGCCATAGCTCTTGGCCGCCCCGCGCAGCGAAATCAGCGGCGCGGGGCCGGACGCGTCAGGCATGCCCCGGTCTGGGCTCAGCTGGCGCCGGCGCTGGAGATCACCGCCTTGGCGTCCTCCAGCGAATACTCGACATTGGCGACGCCGCCCTCAGGCGTGGTCTCGATGCTCGCCTCCAGCGTGTCCTGGTCGATCCGCAGGAACGGCACCGTCAGGTCCTTCGGCACCTCGACCCCGTCGAGGATCTGCTGGGCGACCCAGAACGCCAGCGTCGAGACCCCCGGCGCGATCGAGACCGACATCGTCTCGTAGCCGCCGGCGTCCTTCTGCTCCTTCCACCAGGCCAGCTCGTCCTGGCGGTTGCCCATGATGATGACCGGCGTGTCGCGCCCGGCCGCCGCGAAGGCCTGCGCCGCGCCATAGCCGTCGCCGCCCTGGGTCACCACCGCGACGATGTCCTCGGGCAGGCTCGGCAGGATGCCGGCCACCGCCTTCTGCGCCACGTCCTGCGCCCAGTCGCCGTGCACCGAGCCGACGATCTCGAACTGCGGGTTCTCGGCGACGCCCTCGTGGATGCCGGCGGAGATCTCGTCGTCGACGAACACGCCGGCCAGCCCGCGGATCTCCAGGAGCTTGCCGCCGTCGGGCATCTTCCCGGCGAGATAGACCACCTCGTCCTTGCCCATCTGCTTGAAGTCGACCGCGATCCGCCAGGCGCAGGGCTCGGTCACGATGCCGTCGAAGCTCACCACGGTGATCCCGGCGTCGCAGGCCTCCTTCACGGCGCCGTTCAGCGCGGTCGGCGAGGCGGCGTTCAGCACGATCGCGTCATAGCCCTGCAGGATCATGTTCTGGATCTGCGCGGCCTGTTCGGTGGCCTGGTTCTCGGCGGTGGTGAAGGCGTCGGCGGCGGCGACGATCCCGTCGGCGACCGCCTGGTCGGTGACGGTGGCCCAGCTCGTCAGCATCGCCTGCCGCCACGAGTTGGCGGCGTAGTTGTTCGACAGCGCGATGCGCTTCTCGGCGGTGTCCGCCAGCGCCGCCAGCGGCAGGAGCGTCACGGCGGCGGTTGTCAGCAGGAGGCTGCGGATGGTCATTCGGTTCGTCTCCCTGATGGCCCCGCTCGTGGCGGCGGCTTTATTGTTCGTTGCGCGCCATCAGCCGGAAGACGCCCGCGAGACGCCGAAGCAGCGGAGGCGAAACCACAATCTGCCGCATGGCCGGTGCGATGACAAGCCGGCTGTCC
Organism: uncultured Rhodovulum sp.; assembly: GCA_964438465.1. Classification (GTDB taxonomy): domain Bacteria; phylum Pseudomonadota; class Alphaproteobacteria; order Rhodobacterales; family Rhodobacteraceae; genus Amaricoccus. Next base: position 9,159 of record CAYTMB010000057.1, read on the forward strand.
GCGCCGCTCCGGCCGGTCAGGGCGCCCGGTCGACCGGCGGGACGACCTTGAGATAGGCCGCGATCGCGTCGCGATCCCCGGCGTCGAGCTCGGCCAGGTTGCGCTGCACCGCCGCCATGCTGCCGCCGACCGAATCGAACTCCGGGGTGAAGCCCGTCTCGAAGTAGTAGGCCAGATCCCCGACCGACCAGTCGCCGAGCCCGCCGGCCCCGCCGGTGATGTTCGGAATGCGCCCGTCGCCGTCCGGGTTCGGCGCGCCGCCGAGCCAGCGCGCGCGGTCGAGCCCGCCGGCGAGGTTGCGCGGGCTGTGGCACTCGCCGCAGTGCCCCGGCCCTTCGACCAGATAGCGCCCGCGCAGCAGCGCCGGATCGGCGGGATCGACCTCGACCACCGGCGCCGCGTCCAGAAACGCCAGCTTCCACAGCCCGATCCCGCGCCGCAGCGAGTAGGGAAACCCGAGCTGGTGGTCGGGCTGGACGCCCGGGACTTCGGGCAGGGTCCGCAGATAGGCCCAGAGGTCGGCGACGTCGCCCGGCGCCATGCGCGCATAGGAGGCGTAGGGAAAGGCGGGATAGTAGTGCCGCCCCTCGGGCGAGACGCCGCGCAGCATCGCGTTCGCGAAATCGCCCGCGCTCCAGCCCCCGATGCCGTCCTCGGGATGCGGCGAGATGTTCGGCGCGACGAAGGTTCCGAAATCGGTCGCCAGCGCCAGCCCGCCGCCGAGCCGGAAACGGTCGTCGCCGACCGCCTTCTCCGGCGCATGGCAGGAGTCGCAGCCCCCGGCCCGGAACATCGTCGCGCCGCGCCCGGCGTCGCCCTCGGGCATCGCCCCGATCTCGGCCGCGGTCAGCCGGTTCGGCGTCGTCAGGTAGAAGAACGCCGCCCCGCCGAGCACGGCGAGCACCACCAGCCAGGCGAGGAGCCGGAGCACGCGGCCGGGCCTAGTTCGAAATCTGGTAGCTCTCGTGGCAGGCCTTGCAGGATTCGAACACCGGCAGGATCGCCGCCTGGAACGCGGCGAGATCCGCCGGCCCCTCGCGCCCGGAGGCCTCGGCCGCCGCCCGCGTCGAGGCGTGGAACTTCGCCAACTCGGCGTCGAAGCCCGGCCGGTCGGTCCAGATCTTCTCGGCGGCCTTCGACGCAGCCGGGTCGAAGCTGCCCTCGGGGAAGAAGTCGCCGAACACCGCGCCGGTGGCGGCGAGCGCGGCGATCACCGACTTCGCCACGGCCGGCGAATAGGGGATCTCGGATTTCATCATCCCCGCCGCCGCGCCGGCCGCCGCGCCGTTGCTCGACATCAGCGCCTGCCGCGCGGCGATCGGATTCTCGGCGGCGAGAAGCGGGAGCGCGAGGGCCGCGAGCGCCGCGGCGGCGAGGGTGAGCCTCTGCATCGGGGGTCGTCCTTTACATCGCTTGCGGCCGCCGGGACGGGGGCCAGTTGCTGGCTGTGCGCGGCGGGCTTCCCCGCCGCTGCGAACTATTCCCCATTCCGTTCCGGCTGCCTAGCCGCCCCGAGGGCCCGCGCGCGCCGGCGCGGATCGCATTCTCGTGATCCCCCGCAGGCCGCAGGCCCGCCGCCGCAACGGCCTCGGCCGCACCCGCCGGACGATCGATCCCGCGGTCGGCCACCGCCACATTGACGCGCAGGGCCGGAAACCGTCCGGCGCCGCCCGTCTCGCGGGCGGGCGCCGGGTTCGGGGCGGCGACGGCGGAGGTCGCCGCGCCGCTGTCGCGCTCCCGGCGCCCGCGAAATTCCGAGCCCTGATTTTATCTCTTATTATCAGACAGTTGAATATTGTATCAACATGATACACCCGCTCATACGACCTCCGCCTGATCGCCTCGGGCCGCGCCCCTTCGAAAAACGAGCGCCCCGGATCGCATCAGCGGGGCGCCGCCCCGCGCGATCCGGTCGCCCGGAGCGCGCGAGCGCGGAGGGCGAGGGGCGCCGGGCTTCCCCGTCGCTCTCCAATCGGTGCGCGCCTGCCTGGGCTGGCGCGGTGACGCGCCTGCCAGGGGCAGGCAGGCGCGCACCGATTTGTCGACGGACAAATCGGT